>NZ_CP025119.1:1820000-2126666 GCF_002831685.1 Polaribacter sp. ALD11
ACAACTAGTATCCATCGTTTACGGCGTGGACTACCAGGGTATCTAATCCTGTTCGCTCCCCACGCTTTCGTCCCTCAGCGTCAGTACATACGTAGTAGACTGCCTTCGCAATCGGTATTCTGTGTAATATCTATGCATTTCACCGCTACACTACACATTCTATCTACTTCCATATGACTCAAGTCAACCAGTATCAAAGGCAGTTCCATAGTTAAGCTATGGGATTTCACCTCTGACTTAATTGACCGCCTGCGGACCCTTTAAACCCAATGATTCCGGATAACGCTTGGACCCTCCGTATTACCGCGGCTGCTGGCACGGAGTTAGCCGGTCCTTATTCTTACAGTACCGTCAAGCTAGTATACATACTAGTGTTTCTTCCTGTATAAAAGTAGTTTACAACCCATAGGGCATTCTTCCTACACGCGGCATGGCTGGATCAGAGTCTCCTCCATTGTCCAATATTCCTCACTGCTGCCTCCCGTAGGAGTCTGGTCCGTGTCTCAGTACCAGTGTGGGGGATCTCCCTCTCAGGACCCCTACCTATCGATGTCTTGGTAAGCCGTTACCTTACCAACTAACTAATAGGACGCATAGCCATCTTTTACCGATAAATCTTTAATTAAAAAATCATGCGATCTCTCAATACTATGGGGCATTAATCTTCATTTCTAAAGGCTATTCCCCTGTAAAAGGTAGGTTCTATACGCGTTACGCACCCGTGCGCCGGTCGTCATCTGTAGCAAGCTACAATGTTACCCCTCGACTTGCATGTGTTAAGCCTGCCGCTAGCGTTCATCCTGAGCCAGGATCAAACTCTTCATTGTATATTTTAAATATGTTAATGAATAAGTTTCAAAAGAATTTACATTATTTAACTAATGTGGTTATTCTACTCTTTGTTTACGCTGTCAATTTCAATATTTTCAATGAACTTCTTTAGGGTATCGCACTCATGCATAAAAACACTCGTTGTAAATCCTAATTTGTAGAAACGTTAGAATCGAACTAACTGACAAGTCAATGCCATTACCAAAATCTCTTTGATCTTTTACTGTTTCGCTTAGCGGCTGCAAATATAAAACTTAATTTAAACCTGACAAGAAAAAATAAATGTTTTTTTCTCTTAACTAAAACAACTCTTTAACACCTTTTTAATCAGTAATTAAAGAATCTCCAAACAACCTATCAATGAACGAAACTAACAAAACACTATTGCTGTTAGCGGGTGCAAACTTACAATACATTTTTAATATCTCAACCATTTATTAACACTTATTTCTTGTTTATTTTACAATAAATAGATAAGAGTATTGTATTGAGTTATTTAAATACTATTTTAATTATTTATTACTTGCCTTTATCATTGATTCTCTTAAAATCTAATTGAAAAAATGTTTTTTAAATCTAAAAAGGAAACCTAGTAATAGATGAAGCACACTTAACTTGTATTAATTAAAACTCTAAAATATAATTTCTCTGGCAAAAATACGTGTTAGGGATTGAAACGGCATCCTTTTATGAAGTTATGAATAAAAGATATAGTGTAAAGCCCGACCTTTTTTTATTAATAAAGTTTTTAGATGTAACCTATGACTATTTAAAAAAAAGGAAACACACGAAAAAAACACTTCCTTATAATAAGTACATATATATATTGTGTGAAAAATTGTTTTCCAATATCTTTGCATACTCAAATATTAGACATTAAATGATTAAAATTACTTTACCTGACGGAACTATTAAGGAGTTTGCTATAAACAGTACTCCAATGGATGTTGCAAAAAGCATTAGTGAAGGATTTGCTAGAAACGTAATATCTGCAAATTTTAACGACGTAACTGTTGAAACCACCACTCCATTAACAACAGATGGTTCGTTAATTTTATATACGTTTAATGATGATGCCGGAAAGAAAGCATTCTGGCATTCTTCTGCACATGTTTTAGCGGAAGCTATTTTAAGTTTTTATCCGAAAGCAAAGTTAACGATTGGACCTGCTATTGATAATGGTTTCTATTATGATGTAGATTTAGGTGAAGACGTTATTTCTGACAAAGATTTTCCGGCTATTGAAAAGAAATTTTTAGAAATTGCTCGTGGAAAACATGAGTTTTCAATTAGATCTGTTTCTAAGGCTGATGCTTTATCTTTATATAAAGGGGAAAACAATGAATACAAGGTTGAGTTGATTGAAAACTTGACGGATGGAGAAATTACTTTTTGTGACCACAGTGACTTTACTGATTTATGTAGAGGAGGACACGTTCCTAACACAGGAATTATAAAAGCGATTAAAATAATGAGTGTTGCTGGTGCTTATTGGCGCGGTGATGAGAAGAATAATCAATTAACACGTGTTTACGGTATTAGTTTCCCGAAACAAAAGTTGCTAACTGAATATTTAGAGTTACTAGAAGAAGCAAAAAAACGTGATCATAGAAAACTTGGAAAAGAGTTAGAGTTATTTACTTTTTCTCAGAAAGTAGGTGCTGGTTTACCTTTATGGTTGCCAAAAGGTGCTGCTTTAAGAGGACGTTTAGAAGATTTCTTGAAGAAAGCTCAAAAAAAAGCGGGTTACGAAATGGTAATGACACCACATATTGGTCAGAAAGAATTATATGTTACTTCTGGACATTATGAAAAATATGGTGCAGACAGTTTTCAGTCGATAAAAACACCTAAGATGGATGAAGAGTTTTTATTGAAACCTATGAACTGCCCACATCACTGTGAAGTTTACAATTTTAAACCTTATTCTTACAAAGATTTACCAAAACGTTTTGCAGAATTTGGTACTGTTTATAGATATGAACAAAGTGGAGAACTGCACGGTTTAACACGTGTTAGAGGTTTTACACAAGATGATGCTCATATTTTCTGTACTCCAGAACAATTAGATCAGGAATTTAAAGACGTAATCGATTTAGTTTTATATGTTTTTAGTTCTTTAGGCTTTGAAGATTTTACGGCACAGGTTTCTGTTAGAGATAAAAACACCCCAGACAAGTATATAGGTGATACTGAGACTTGGGAAATTGCTGAAAATGCAATTATAAATGCTGCTACAGATAAAGGTTTAGATTTTGTGATTGAAGAAGGTGAAGCTGCCTTTTATGGACCGAAATTAGACTTCATGGTAAAAGACGCTTTAGGCAGAAGTTGGCAACTTGGAACGATACAAGTTGACTATAATTTACCTAAAAGATTCGATTTAACCTATAAAGGAGCAGATAATCAATTACACAGACCAGTAATGATTCATAGAGCACCATTTGGTTCTATGGAGCGCTTTATTGCGGTATTACTAGAACACACGGGAGGTAACTTCCCACTTTGGCTAACACCAGACCAAGTTATCTTGTTGCCAATCAGTGATAAATATCAAAAATATTCAGAAAAAGTTTTAGAATCGTTAGAAAATTCCGAAATTCGCGCCCTCGTAGACAACCGAAGTGAGAAAACTGGTCGTAAGATTAGAGATGCAGAAGTTAGTAAAACACCATTTATGGTTATTGTTGGTGAGAAAGAAGAACAAGATGGCACAGTTTCTGTAAGAAGACATGGTGAAGGAGATATTGGCACATTTACAATTGAAGAATTTATTTCTTTAATTAAAACCGAAGAAAGCAAAACATTGAAGAAATTTTAATTAATTTTGAATTTCTAAAAGAAAAGATAAAAAGGTTGAAAAACAACCATAAGTCAAACTTAAAATATATAGGTCATAGCAATACGTAGAAGCAGGTCGAGAAGACCGTTAAGAGTAATCAAAGAAGATCAACATAGGATTAATGAAAAAATAAAATATGTTGACGAAGTTCGTCTTGTGGGCGATAATGTAGAAGTAGGGGTATACAAATTAGACAAAGCTAAAGAGTTAGCCACTGAGCAGGAATTAGATTTGGTAGAGATTTCACCCAAAGCGAAACCACCTGTTTGTAAAATTATTGATTACAAGAAATTCTTGTATGAGCAAAAGAAGCGTGAAAAATCTTTAAAATCTAAGGCAACGAAAGTTACTGTTAAAGAAATACGTTTTGGGCCTCAGACAGATGAGCATGATTATGAATTTAAGAAGAAACATGCTCTTAAGTTTTTACAAGAAGGAGCTAAGTTAAAAGCATTTGTATTCTTTAAAGGGCGTTCTATTATTTTTAAAGAACAAGGACAAATTTTATTATTAAAGTTAGCCCAAGAACTAGAAGAATACGGTAAGGTAGAACAGCTACCAAAATTAGAGGGTAAACGTATGATTATGTTTATTGCTCCTAAAAAAGTGAAATAACAATCTTATAAGCAAGATAAAAACGAAGGAGAGATGCCTAAAATGAAAACCAAATCTAGCGCCAAAAAACGATTTAAAGTTACTGGTACTGGAAAAATCAAAAGAAAGCACGCGTTTAAAAGTCACATCTTAACAAAGAAGTCTAAAAAACGTAAATTAAGGTTAACTCACGATGGTTTAGTACATAAATCGGACAAGTCTAACATTATGCAACAATTAAACTTGAAATAAGTTTAATAAGGGAATTTAATTATTAACCATGGAGTTAGGCCAAAAATAAAAAGTATTCTTAATTGAATCGCCTACTACAAAACACATTGAAATTATGCCAAGATCAGTAAATTCAGTAGCCTCAAGAAAAAGAAGAAAAAAAATCTTGAAGGCAGCAAAAGGTTACTTTGGACGTAGAAAAAACGTTTACACAGTAGCAAAAAATGCGGTTGAAAAAGGAATGCTTTATGCATACCGTGACCGTAAAAACAATAAGAGAAACTTTCGTTCTTTATGGATTGTGCGTATTAACGCTGCAGCTCGTTTACACGGAATGTCTTACTCTCAGTTTATGGGAAAAGTGAAAGCTAACCAAATCGAATTAAACCGTAAGGTTTTAGCTGATTTAGCTGTTAACAACCCAGACGCTTTTAAGGCAGTTGTAGAAAAAATTAAATAAATATAAATTACTTGCTTATAATAAAAACCCAAACAAATACGTTTGGGTTTTTTTATTACTTTTATTCTATTAAAAAATTTATAAAATGAGATTACATATATTAACTTTTGCAACATTTTTACTAGTATCAATTTCTTTTGCCCAAGAAACAGTAATTGAAGATGCCTCTCTTAGTGGACAATTTGATAAAATATATAGAACATCAACTAGCTATCAAAAATATAAAGTAATTGGGAAAGAAAAGTTTTTAAACCTAAAACAACAAGTTTTAGACTCTTTAAAAACTTCTAAAAGCTTGTTAACAGAAAAAAATAATATTCTAAAAGCAGAAAGAGAGAATATTAAGAAAACGGAAGTCATCCTTAATAAAACGAAATTAGATTTAGAAGCTGCAATTCAAAAAGAAGATTCAATTTCTTTATTTGGTCTACAAATAAGTAAAACAATTTATAATCTTATCTTATGGACTATAGTTCTATTCTTATTATTAGCATTGCTTTATTTTATTTTTAAATTTTCTAGAAATAACATCCTAACAAAAAAAGCTCAAAATAATTTACAAGATGTTGAATACGAATATGAGCAACATAGAAAAAAAACGATAGAAAGAGAGCAGAAACTAAGAAGAGAATTGCAAGATGAAATTAATAAACAAAGAAATTAATAAACAATAGACCTATTTCTTATGAAAAGGTAAATTTTATTTAACTTTTATCACGTTCTATTAAACTTATATTAATAATTTACATCGTTTCCTTTAGTCAAAAAATATTTTGTAGTTTTATAAACTAACTATCTAATTACAAATATTGAATATACTACATATAAGTGCGGAATGTTTTCCCATAGCCAAAATTGGTGGACTTGCAGATGTTGTTGGAGCACTTCCTAAATACCAAAAAAAATTAGGCACTACTAGTAACGTGGTAATGCCTTACTATGATAATAAATTTACAGAAAGTAATAGCTTTGAAAAAATTTATGAAAACTATATAGCACTTGGCCATGAGTACTTTCATTTTAAAGTACTCAAACTAACAAGCAACCAATTAGGTTTTGATCTTTTCTGTATTGATGTGCCAGATTTACTATTTAAAGACTATGTTTATTCTAATGATGATACAGCACGTTTTTTAGCTTTTCAAATTGCAACTTTAGATTGGTTGTTAACTTTTGAAGAAAAACCAGATATCATTCATACACATGATCATCATACAGGTTTAATTCCTTTTATGATGTCTCATAGTTTTAAATATGAAACTTTAAAAGATATCCCTACAGTCTTAACTATCCATAATGCACAATATCAAGGGTGGTTTTCTCATGAAAAAACACACCTAATTCCTCCTTTTAACTTTGAAAAGGTAGGGTTATTAGATTGGGACAGTAATATAAACTCATTAGCAGCTGCTATAAAGTGTGCTTGGAAAGTAACAACAGTTTCTCCTTCTTATATGGAAGAATTAAAGTTACAAGCTAATGGATTGGAAAATTTACTAAACCATGAAAGTGCAAAATGTATTGGAATTTTAAATGGGATAGATTGGACCGTTTGGAATACTGAAACAGATGAGAAACTAATAAAAAACTACACAACATCTAACGTTATTTCAGGTAAGACAGCGAACAAGAAATGGTTATGTAAAGAATTTAAACTAGATATTAAAAAACCTCTTTTTGTTTTCATTGGAAGACTAGTTGGTGAAAAAGGCGCAGATTTATTCCCTAAAATTTTTAAGGAAGCACTTGCGGAAAATACTATTTCCATCCTTTTGTTAGGTTCTGGGCACAAAGAAACTGAAGAAGCACTAACGGCTATACCAAAAGAAAACTTTAATACATTTATTGGGTATAATGAAAAACTAGCACATATTATTTATGCTGGTGCAGATTTTCTATTAATGCCTTCTCGAGTAGAACCTTGTGGCTTAAATCAAATGTATTCTTTGCGTTACGGTACAGTACCCGTTGTAAATGCTATTGGAGGTTTAAAGGACACCGTTATAGATATTGATAAAGAAGATGGTTTTGGTATTGTTCATAACGGAGTTACTGTCGAAAAAGTAACAAAAGCTATAACAAGAGCTACTGAATATTATTCCGACGAAAAAGCATTCAATAAAAACCTTAAAAACATAATGAAAATTGACCATTCTTGGAATAATTCTGCGCAAGAATATGTAAACTTATATAAATCTCTAAAAAATTAATTATGATAAATGACAAAGTGCTTGGTATTATTTTAGGTGGTGGACAAGGGTCTCGGTTGTATCCGTTAACAAAAGATAGATCTAAACCAGCAGTTCCAATTGCAGGAAAGTATAGATTGGTAGATATCCCTATTTCTAATTGTATTAATTCAGGCATTAAAAGAATGTATGTATTAACTCAGTTTAATTCCGCTTCTTTAAATGCTCATATCAAAAACACTTATCATTTTAGTTTTTTTAGTTCTGCTTTTGTAGATGTATTGGCAGCAGAACAAACCATACAAAGCGACAAATGGTTTCAAGGAACTGCAGATGCTGTAAGACAGAGTATGCATCACTTTTTGCAACACGATTTTGAGTATGCTTTAATTTTATCTGGAGACCAGTTGTACAACATGGACTTTAAAGATATGATTAAAAAACACAAGAAAAGTGGCGCTAAAATTTCTATAGCTACCTATCCTGTAAATGCAAAAGATGCAACTTCATTTGGTTTATTAAAAACAGATGATAATAATATAATTACATCTTTTATTGAAAAACCTGCAGCAGATTTATTACCAGATTGGACTTCAGATGTGAGTGACGAGATGAAAAGTGAAGGAAGAAATTATTTAGCTTCTATGGGAATTTACATTTTTAACCGAGACTTACTGGTTGAATTAATGGCAAACCCTGATACCATTGATTTTGGTAAAGAAATCATTCCGCAAGCTATAGGAGAACACAAAACAATGAGCTACCCATATGAAGGTTATTGGACAGATATTGGAAACATCGATTCTTTCTTTGAAGCTAACTTAGGGCTAACAGATGATTTACCTAAGTTTAATTTGTATGATAAAAACAGAGTGTACACAAGAGCTCGTATTCTACCAACATCAAAAATTTCTAATACGATTCTAAATAAAACCATTATTGCAGACGGTTGTATTATAAATGCAGAAAAAATAGAGAGATCTGTCATAGGTATTCGTTCTAGAATTGGTAAAGAAACTATTGTAACTAAAACTTACATGATGGGTAACGACTTTTATGAATCTTTAGAAGATATTAAGAGTAAAAAAATAGAAAATCAACTTGGTATTGGAGATCGATGCTTTATCAACAATTGTATTATTGATAAAAATTGTAGAATTGGAGACGATACCAGAATTAACGGAGGTTTACATTTAAAAGATATTGAAACAGATACATATCTAGTAAAAGATGGTATTGTAGTTCTAAAAAAAGGAGCCATAATTCCTAAAGGAACTATCATTTAGAATCTATTTAATTTTCAATTAAAAACCAATACATGTCTAAGGTTATAGCGCATAGTTTATTTACAGATTTCGATATTAGCTTATTTAAAGCTGGTAAACATTACAAATTATATGATAAATTTGGGGCTCATATTACAACAAAAAAAGGTATAGAGGGTACTTATTTTGCTGTTTGGGCACCCAATGCTAGAAAAGTTTCTGTAATTGGAGATTTTAATTATTGGAATGATAAAGAACATCAATTAAATGTAAGGTGGGATTCTAGCGGAATTTGGGAAGGTTTTATTCCTTATGCAGGAAAAGGCAACACTTACAAGTATAAAATAGAAAGCAGTAGTGATGGTATTATCACAGAAAAAGCAGATCCTTATGCGCGAAGATGTGAGCACCCTCCAAAAACAGCTTCTATAATTTGGGAAGATAATTATTCTTGGAAAGATAAAAAATGGATGAAAGAGCGCAAAAAGCACAATGCTTTAGATGCACCTTACTCCGTTTATGAAGTCCATTTAGGTTCTTGGAAACAAAAAGTAGAAGAAAATAGGTTTATGAGCTACACAGAATTAGCTGATGAACTTGTAAATTATGTTGCAGAAATGAATTTTACGCACGTAGAGTTCATGCCAATAATGGAATTTCCTTACGACCCGAGTTGGGGGTATCAATTAACGGGCTACTTTGCTCCTACTTCACGTTTCGGTTACCCAGATGAGTTTAAGTTTTTAGTTGATAAATTCCACGAGAAAGGAATTGGCGTTCTTTTAGATTGGGTTCCATCTCATTTTCCATCAGACGCTCATGGTTTAGGTAATTTTGATGGTTCTAGTTTGTATGAACACCCAGATCCTAGAAAAGGATATCATCAAGATTGGAAAAGTCTTATTTTTAATTATGGTAGAAACGAAGTGAAATCGTTTTTAATAAGTAACGCTATTTTCTGGTTAGAACAATACCATGCAGATGGTTTGCGTGTAGATGCTGTAGCGTCTATGTTATTTTTAGATTATTCTAGAAAAGAAGGCGAATGGGAACCAAATGAATTTGGAGGAAGAGAAAATTTAGAAGCAATTTCTTTTATTAAAGAAATGAATGAAGCTGTTTACAAAAACTTTCCAGATGTACAAACCATTGCAGAAGAATCTACTTCTTTTCCGCAAGTATCTAGTCCTGTTTTTTCTGGCGGATTAGGGTTTGGAATGAAATGGATGATGGGTTGGATGCACGATACGCTAGACTATTTTGCTAAAGAAACTATTTATAGAAAACACCATCAAAATGAATTAACATTTAGTTTAAATTATGCTTTTACAGAAAACTTTATGCTGCCTTTATCTCATGATGAAGTAGTGTATGGTAAAAAAGCAATCGTAGAAAAAATGCCTGGAGATGAATGGCAAAAATTCGCAAATTTAAGATTGTTATATAGTTTTATGTACACGCATCCTGGAACAAAATTATTATTTCAAGGAAATGAGTTTGGACAAACAAGTGAATGGAATTTTCAGCAAAGTTTAGATTGGCATTTGCTAGAATATGATGTTCATAAAGGCGCTCAAAACTTAGTAAGAGATTTAAACAAATTTTATAAAAAAGAAAGTGCATTATATCAAAAGCAGTTTTCTCATGAAGGTTTTGAGTGGATAGATCATGGAGACCATGAAAATTCTATAATGACGTATATTAGAAAAGGAAATAATGAAAAAGACAATCTAGTAATTGTTTTAAATTTAACTCCTGTCCCTAGAGAAAATTATAGAATAGGTTTACCAAAAACTGGTGTTTTAAAAGAAGTTTTTAATAGTGATGCCTCCAAGTACAATGGAACAGGTAATTTTAAAAATAAAAAACTAAACTCTGAAGACAAAAAATGGAATAATAGAGAAAATTCTATAGAATTAAACCTACCTCCGTTGGGTATGCTTGCTTATAAGTATAAATAATATTTAATAAGAGGTCCTCTTTTTTATTTTTACTGCAATTCTAATAAAAGAAGAGGACTATTCTTTAAAATTTTACAAAAAAAGATCTTTTTTAAGATTATAGAAAACCTTTAATGGACCTCTTAAAATAAATCATATTTCTTTAATTTTTTAATAAATAAGTAATATTTTAGACTCTAAAAAGAGCTAAAACGTTGTCGTAAAAAAATAATATTAAATATAATTGTCAAACGAACTTTCACGTTTTTTGTAAGTCAAAATAAACAACCAAAATTATGATTGTTAATACAGAATTAGAACAGAAAGGAAATTTATTTCCTTCAGAAATTATAGAATATAATAAAGATGTAGATACACTACATTTTTTTACAAAAAACGGAGTTGTATTACAAATAACGGTTGTAAGAGATAGTGTTATCCGTTTTAGATATAGTACAACAGGTAAATTTGAAAATGATTTTTCTTATGGAATTACCAAACATGCAAGCAGAGGATATAGTTTTTTAGATATATCTGAAGATGAAATTCACTATATAATTACTACTTCTAAATTAATTTGCAAGGTAGAAAAGCGAAGCTTACAAGTAAGTTTATTTGATGCTATTGACTTAAAATTGATTAATGAAGACGAAATTGGTTTTCATTGGGAAGAAAGTTATGAGTATGGTGGTGACATTGTAAAAATGAGTAAAGCTTGCCAGAAAGCAGAAAGTTTTTATGGCTTAGGAGACAAACCTGTAGACGTAAACTTAAAAGGAAAGCGTTTCGAGAATTGGGCAACAGATTCATATGCTTTTGGTAAAAACACAGACCCTATTTATAAGGCAATTCCTTTTTATACTGCTATACAAAACAATAAAGCGTATGGTATTTTCTTTGACAATACCTTTAAATCTCATTTCGATTTTGCACATGAAAGAAGAAATGTAGCTAGTTTTTGGGCACAAGGAGGTGAAATGAATTATTATTTTATTTACGGACCACAAATGGAAGATGTAGTTAAGAACTATACTGATTTAACAGGTAAACCTCATACTTTACCTCCATTATGGGCTTTAGGTTTTCATCAATGTAAATGGAGTTATTACCCAGAGAGTAACGTAAAAGAAATTACAAAAACATTTAGAGATTTAAAAATTCCTTGTGATGCGATCTATTTAGATATTGACTATATGGATGGTTTTCGTTGTTTTACTTGGGATAAAAAACACTTTCCCGACCCGAAAAGAATGGTGAAAGAACTGGAAGATGATGGTTTTAAAACTGTAGTAATTATAGATCCAGGAATTAAAATAGATTTAGAATACGATGTTTTTAAAGAGGCCCTAGACAAAGATTACTTCTGTAAACGTGCAGATGGGCCTTATATGAAAGGTAAGGTTTGGCCTGGAGAATGTTATTTTCCAGATTACACAAAACCAGAAGTTAGAGAATGGTGGGCTGGCTTATTTAAAGAACTAATTGAAGATATTGGTGTAAAAGGTGTGTGGAATGACATGAACGAACCAGCAGTAATGGACGTTCCTAACAAGTCTTTTCCAGATGATGTGCGTCATGATTATGATGGTAATCCTTGTTCTCACAGAAAAGCACACAATATTTATGGAACACAAATGGCACGTGCAACCTATCATGGTTTAAAGAAATATGCATATCCGAAAAGACCTTTTGTAATTACAAGATCTGCTTATTCTGGTGCACAACGCTATACCTCTACCTGGATGGGAGACAACGTTGCAACTTGGGAACATTTGGCAATAGCTAATAACCAAGCACAGAGAATGTCTATGTCTGGTTTTTCTTTTGCAGGATCTGATATTGGTGGTTTTGCAGAACAACCACAAGGAGAATTATTTGCCCGTTGGATTCAATTAGGAATCTTCCATGCTTTTTGTAGAGTACATTCTTCTGGTGATCATGGCAATCAAGAACCTTGGGTTTTTGGTGAAGAAATTACAGATATCGTAAGAAAGTTTGTTGAATTAAGATATCAACTTTTACCTTATTTATATACTGCATTTTGGCAATATATAAATGAAGGAACTCCAATTTTAAAATCGTTGGTTTTATATGATCAAGAAGATACTGCAACACATTATAGAAGTGATGAATTTGTATACGGAGAACAAATTTTAGTTTGCCCAATAATAGAACCAAATGCAAAAGGAAGAAGAATGTATATTCCTAAAGGTAAATGGTACAATTTCTGGACAGATGAAGTAGTTGAAGGTGGAAAAGAAATGTGGGTCGATGCAGAAATAGACAGCATTCCGCTATTTATTAAAGAAGGTGCTGTAATTCCGAAATATCCTGTTCAACAATATGTTGATGAAAAGAACTTTGATAAGATTACTTTAGATGTTTATTATAAAGAAGGTAAAGAATCTTCAAAATTATATGATGACGCTCATGATGGTTATGATTATAAGAAAGGAAGATTTAGTTTACGAACCTTCAAAGTAACAGGAAAAAAAGAAGAATTAATTTTACAACAACACAAACGCGGAGACTTTAGCGCAAATTACAGTAAGTTCATTATTGTATTTCATAATTTACCGTTCAAAATCACCTCAATTCAGATAGATAATGTAGCCATCGAGTTAGAGAATGTAAATTCTTCTAAAACACAAGCTATCACTATCGATAAAGAGTTTACAGAATTGCATTTATTCGGAAAATAATTTAGGTAGTATCCCTGAATTCAGGGATACCTATCCCTGAATTCAGGGATACCAAAATTATACTGTTTTCAGGGATTGTGAGATACTTTTATCTACTATATATTTGTAGTGTTAGTAAATCTGATTTCCCCCAAATTGTATAATTTAATTAAGATTTACTAACAAAAATTTATTTAACAAAAAAGCGATTAAAAGTTCCCTAAAACTTTAATCGCTTTTCTTATTTTTAAAACTGTAATCAATTCAATTTTAAAATTTTTTCTTTTTCATTTCTATTTTCATTTCTATTTTCCTTTCTCTTGCAGTGTTTCAAATTCTTTTTCTTTACTTGTATTTTTATATGCAATTGCGATAACAGCAATTTCTAAAAGAAGCAAAGCTATTTTGGCTTTTTTACTTTTTATTAAAGCAGATGTTATTCCTAATAATTTTGTTGCTATCATAATTGTGTGTTTTTTATTGATTCAAAGATACTTTCACAACACAACTTGTATTAATTCATTTCATTTAAAAAAGAACTCAAATAAAAAAAGCCTCAGAAAAATTCTGAAGCTTTTTATATACTTAAAAATGACAACTGCTATATACCGTCGTTCAAACTTTTTAATTTTTCTGTATTTTCTGCCAACATTAATTCATCTATAATTTTCTGAATATCCCCATTCATAATATTAGGTAAGTCATATAATGACAACCCTATTCTATGATCTGTAACACGTCCTTGTGCATAATTATAGGTTCTAATCTTTGCACTTCTATCACCAGAAGAAACCATAGAGCCACGCTTTAAAGCATCTTCTGCATTTTTCTTTGCTAGTTCCATGTCATATAAACGAGAACGTAAAACTTTAAATGCTTTTTCCTTATTCTTATGCTGAGATTTTTGATCTTGACACTGCGCAACCAAACCAGTAGGTAAATGCGTTAAACGAACAGCTGAATAGGTTGTATTTACAGATTGACCTCCAGGACCAGAAGAACAGAAAAAATCGATTCTTACTTCTTTGGGATTAATCTCTACATCAAATTCTTCCGCTTCCGGAAAAACCATACAAGTTGCTGCAGAAGTATGCACACGACCTTGAGTTTCTGTTTGCGGAACTCTTTGTACACGATGCACACCAGCTTCAAACTTTAAGATTCCGTAAACGTCTGCACCATTTACTTCAAACTGAATTTCTTTAAAACCACCATTTGTACCTTCAGAATAATCTACTGTAGAAACTTTCCATCCTTTGCTTTCACAATATTTAGAATACATTCTAAACAAATCTCCAGCAAAAATACTTGCTTCATCTCCTCCTGCTCCTGCACGTAATTCTACTACAGCATTCTTAGAATCTTCTGGATCTTTCGGTATTAATAAAAACTTTATTTCATCTTCTAATTGAGGAATTCTAGTATTGGCTTCATCTATCTCCATCTTCGCCATTTCTGTCATTTCCGCATCAGAACCATCAGAAATAATTTCTTTCGCTTCTTCGATGTTGTCCATTAAGGCTTGATATTCATCACCTTTTTCAACAACACTACCTAAATCTTTATATTCTTTCATCAATTGCGCATAACGCTTTTGATCCATGATAATCTCTGGCTGAATAATTAAATCTGAGACCTCATCATAACGTTGTTTAACAATTCTTAATTTATCTAACATCTTCTACTCTTTTCTTGGATTGCGAATTTACAATATTTATCGGAAAGTTAAATGTTTCGTTTTGAGTATATTTGAAGAAAACAAACTGAAACCTATGAAACCTTTTATAAGTATTTTTTGCTTTTTATTGATAATATCTTGTAATCCAATAGATACAAAACCTCAAAAACCTTCTTTTATACTAGGAAAATGGATTAGAACAAATGACAAACCAGGTAATAAAACGTATGAAACTTGGAACAATAGTTTTACTGGTTTAGGAATTACATTAAAAGAAAAGGATACCATCTTTAAAGAAAGACTAAGTATTATTTCTATAAACGACACATTAAACTTGAAGGTTGAAGGTGCAAACGAAACGCCTACCTTATTTAAATTTACCCAACAAACAGACACTTCTTTTGTTTGTGAAAACGCTAAAAATGAATTCCCCAAAAAAATAACATACTTTTTAGAGGATGAAAAATTAAAAGCAATTGTTTCTAATTCAGATTTTAAAATTGATTTTGTTTTTGAGAGATTAAATTAAGTAAATATTATCTACTAAGAATTAAATAACAACATAATACCCGATAAAAACAACAACCCTAAAACTCCGTTCTTTAACACTACTTCGTTTATTTTAGCGTACGCCTTTTTCCCTAGGTAGATTGCTAGTATAAAAAAAGGCATTAAATACAATGAATAATGCACTTGTTCCATTTTTAAAATACCTGTTGTGTAAAGTGTAGGTATTCTAATGGCTGTAATTAAACCTAAAACACCAAACATGGTAGCTCTAAAAGTTTTCATTGTTACAGATGAATTCTTAACAACAATAACATATAAAGGACCGCCTGTTGAAAATAATCCGGAAAAAAAACCACCTGCAAGTCCCAATAAAAATTCTAGTTTTGGTTTTTTAAAGACTTTATCTTTTGCGTAAATGGTATACACCACATACAGTAAGATAAAAATACCTAAAGCCTTTTTTAGAAAAAAAGGTTTTCCTTGTGTTAAAACCCAGACACCTAGACCAACTCCTAAAATAGTGGCAATACTAAGCTTTAGAATAATTTTTCTATCGATATTTCTCCACTCTTGAGAAATTAAATAAATACTCGAAAAAAGATAAAATATAGAAATGTAAGCAATGGCATCCTGCAAACCAAGAACCAGCAATAAAATAGGCAATGCAATTAAAGCTCCTGCAAAACCTGTTAATGTTTGAAAAAAGAAACCAAGAAAAATACCTAAACCAACAACCAGTAAAATTGAAATACTCATTCTTTAAAATATTTGTATTATTAAAGGCTCAAAATTATCTATATATACACAATATGTAAAATTGATTCAACTAATAAAATACATTCATTTTGATAATAAAATGTATTTTTACATATAAAACAATTGAATCGATGATAGATAGTATTGACAACAAAATAATCAATGAATTAAAACTAAATTCTAGAACTTCTTTTGCCGATATTGGTAGAAAAATACACCTTTCACCCTCTTCTGTAAGAGAGCGTGTTCAAAAATTAGAAGATGCCCAAGTTATTAAAGCATATTCATTACATGTAGATTACTCTAAACTAGGTTTCGGATTAGAGGTGATTATTATTCTCAAATTATTTAGCGGAAAAATAAAATTATTTATTGCAGATGTGAATCAGTTTTCAGAAATAAAAGAGGCTTACAGAATTACCGGTTCTCAAAATATACATATCCGTGCCGTTTTAAAAGATCAACTTCACTTGCAACAATTTATAGATACGTTGATTAATTACGGAGACACAATGACACATCTTATTTTATCAGAAATAAAAAAAGACAAAAGTCTTTGATGGATTTAAAATTAATTGAAAATTGAACGTTCTAAGTTTGAAAACGTTAACTTCGTTATTGTCTGATAAGATGAATTAAAATACACTATATCAACAAAGTACTCTGTAATTTAAAACCTACCATTATGAAAACAAAAAGCTACGATACCGTTACTGAAGCAATGTCTGATCTTAAAAAACTTGGTTATACTATTGATTTTTCTATTTTACCAGACAAGGAATGTCTTGTTTGTAGTTTCACAGCAACTGAATTGTCGCCAGAGGATTTTGAAATAGATCATTTTTACAGGTTTGAAGGAGACAGCGATCCTGGAGATGAAATGATTGTTTACGCAATTTCTTCCATTAAAAATAATTTGAAGGGAATTGTTGTAAACGCATACGGAATTTACGAAGACAGTGCATCTTCAGCAATCGTAAAAAGGTTAAATATGCATCCGAAACAATAAGTTAGTTTCAGTATAAAATGGGACATTATGTAAAAAATGACTTATTAAATATTGATTGTTCTAATGATGATTCTAGTATTCATTTTCTTTTGATAGCGTAAATTAGTTAAGATTGTTTCTAAACCTAAAAGTAATTAACTTCGTTTTCATCTGACATAATTAGTTAAAAATCGCCATATTGTAAAAAATGTAGCATATTAAAACTGAATACAAAATGAAAAATATACTTATTGATTTTATCTTCTTTATTTCTATTTTATACTTTAAATAATAAAATTAAGTCTGAACCAAATTTTGTTGATTTAAAACAAAAAAAAGATTCTTTAATAATTTACGGAAAAATTAAAGATAATGTTAGTGATTCATTTAAATATGCAAAGGTTGAAATTCAGAGTTCAAAGCAGAAAATAAAAGTAAGTAAAAAAGGAAGCTATGAAATAAATGTAACTGAACTTTTCAATAAAAAAAATGAATTAATCCTTAAGTTTTCTTTTTTAGGATACAAGACTGAAAAAAGAAAGGTTAACAAAGAATTATTCAAGATGAATAATATGCTTGAAATAAACATTCGACTTAAAGAAAATAACATAGTGATTGAGTGTCCTACGGGAAAATAAACTTGCTATGGCAGTGTATCTAAAAAATTATTTCTTAAATAAACACCAAACTTCCCATACAAAAACACAATAATTAAAATTTCAAAAAAAATGCCAAAAACTTTTAAAACTTTTGGCATTTTTAACTTCTCTATTAAAAGTTTATCCACATTTAGAAGAACCACAATCTTTACACGTTAAACAGCCTTCTTGATAAATTAAATTTGTAGAATCGCAGTTTTCACAACTATGTCCTTTTACTTCCGTACCATCTTCCACATAACGTTTTAATGCACGTTGCACTCCGTTTTTCCACGTACTTATAGATTCTGAATCAAATTGTAAACTTTGTATCAACTCTACAATTTTATCAATTGGCATTCCATGACGTATGGTTCCTGAAATTAGTTTGGCATAATTCCAGAATTCAGGATTAAACTTGTGAGACAATCCTTCTATCGTTGTTTTATAACCTCTTTTATTTTTATATTGAAAATCGTAACGCGAAGACCCGTCTTCATTTCTATTTTTAATAATCAATCCTTTTTCTACCCAACGCGGAATTAAAATTCCATCTTCATCATCTAACAATCCCGTGAAAATTTCATAGGGCCTGTCATCAACCAAACCTACAAAAGCAATCCATTTTTCTTTCTGATTCTGAAAACGAACCACATCTGCTGCTATCGATTGCGGACGTTTTTGTGAAAAACTATTCTCTTTTGTTTTCTCTTCTTTCTTGTCTTCCGCAGAAATTAAGACGCCAGAACGCGAACCATCTCTATAAACAGTAACGCCTTTACAACCAACTTCCCAGGCTTTTAAATACAATTTCCCTACCAATTCTTCTGTAGCATCATTCGGTAAATTAACGGTAACACTAATAGAATGATCTACCCATTTCTGAATTGCGCCCTGCATTCTTACTTTACTGTCCCAATCAATATCATTAGAAGTCGCTTTATAGTATGGCGATTTTTTTACTAATTCGTTGATTTCTTCTTGTGTAAAATTCTTTGAAGAGTCGATGTTATTTACATCCATCCATTGTTTAAAACGATGGTGAAAAACAACATATTCCTCCCAAGAATCTCCTACCTCATCTACAAAATCTACTCGGGTATTTTTATCATTAGGGTTCACCTTTTTCCTACGCTTGTACACCGGCATAAAAACGGGCTCAATTCCCGATGACGTTTGTGTCATTAAACTAGTTGTTCCTGTAGGCGCAATCGTTAGCAAAGCTATATTTCTACGTCCATATTTTAACATTTCAGCATACAATTTGCTGTCTGCTTCTTTAATTCTTAAAATAAACGGATTGTCTTTTTCTCTATCTGCATCAAAAATAGCAAATGCACCTCTTTCTTTTGCCAAATTCACCGAAGCTCTATAGGTTTCTATTCCTAAAACTTTATGTACTTCCGTAGAAAAAGTATTTCCTTCTTCGCTTCCGTAACGAATACCTAAAGCAGCCAACATATCTCCTTCCGCAGTAATTCCTATTCCTGTTCTTCTTCCTTCAAAAGCCTTTTGTTTAATGTTTAACCAAAGATTTTTCTCTGTAGCTTTTACATCCTCTCCTTCTGGATCTGCTTCTATTTTTGCTAAAATTCCATCAATTTTTTCTAGTTCTAAATCGATAATGTCATCCATCATTCTTTGTGCAATAACAATGTGTTTTTTGAACAAATCGAAATTGAATATTGCTTTGTCTGTAAACGGATTTTCTACATAAGAAAATAAGTTTATGGCTAATAAGCGACAAGAATCATACGGACATAAAGGAATCTCGCCACAAGGATTTGTAGAAACTGTTTTATAGCCTAAATCTGCGTAACAATCTGGTACTGATTCATTGATAATAGTGTCCCAGAATAAAATTCCTGGTTCTGCAGATTTCCATGCGTTGTGTACAATTTTATCCCAAATTTTAGTTGCTGCTATTTCTTTGGTATATACTGGGTTTTCACTATTAATAGGATATTTCTGTGTATACTTTCCATCAGCTTTTACAGCTTTCATAAAATCATCATCTATTCTCACAGAAACATTTGCTCCCGTCACTTTTCCTTGTTCTAATTTTGCATCAATAAAATCTTCTGCATCTGGGTGATTAATAGCAACAGACAACATCAACGCTCCTCTTCTTCCGTCTTGTGCAACTTCTCTGGTTGAATTTGAATAACGTTCCATAAAAGGAACAATTCCTGTAGATGTTAATGCTGAATTTTTAACAGGAGAACCTTTTGGACGAATGTGGGATAAATCATGACCAACACCTCCTCTACGTTTCATTAATTGTACTTGTTCTTGGTCAATTTTCATGATGCCTCCGTAAGAATCCGATTCGCCATCATTACCAATTACAAAACAATTAGACAAAGACGCAATTTGAAAAGGGTTTCCAATTCCCGCCATCGGACTTCCTTGGGGAACAATATATTTGAAATCTTTAATAGCCTCAAAAACTTCTGACTCCGTTAAAGGATTCTCATATACCTGCTCTACTCTTGCAATTTCGGAAGCAATTCTTTGATGCATTTCATCAGGTGTGCTTTCGTAAATAGTATCGTTAGAATCTTTTAAAGCATATTTATTTAACCACACACTAGCGGCTAATTCATCACCTTTAAAGTAGTTAAGTGCAGCTTTTAAAGCCTCGTCTCTAGAATATGTTTTACGGGGAATATTTCCTGTTTGCAATTTCATTATATGTAGGTAATTTAAGATGATTTATGAAGAAATAAATATCCTACAAAGATACAAACTAAAGAATGATAATTGTCATTAAGTTTTCCCCAAAAACAACTTAACTACTGAATTACAACTACTTAAAACTTATGAACACGGAGAAGTTAACAAATAATTTATTTTTTTTTGAATTATAAACCATTAAATAAGACTACTTATTATCAGCATTTTAAAATTGATTTCATGAGGTTTATAGTCGAATTAAATAGCTCATTAAATTAAGAAAACATAGGTAAATAATACCTTATCTATGAGACTGCACAAAACCATCTTTTAAACTGCGGGAAGCCGTAATAATAATTGCTTTTTGTTTTGTATTTTTATAGGATATATGAATTAGGATAAGAAAAGTTTTTATTCTGATATATGGTGTTGTGCTTTAATGCAAGAGCAAGTTTACGGAATTAGTTATTTAAAAATAAAAAAGAGTCAATCTCTGTACAAATTTTCAACTTATTATAAGAAATATAATAATTTAAATTACGTCTGAACAAGCCGAAAAAAGACATAAAAATGAAGTAGGCAAAATTTTACAATATTTATAAATGAAGAAAATTATTTTAGTTATGTTAGTTGCTACGGCATTCACATCTTGTAAAACATCAAGCTTGTATAGCGGTGGTTATCAACAACAAAACCAAACTCAAACAGTTTTATCAAGTTCAAATTTTAACGTATTAGGTAGTTTTACTGGGACGGCTACTGAAAAAATATTGACTGGAAACATAACAAATAAAGAAGGTATCATCTCTCAAGCTAAAGCAAAAATGCTTGAAAATGCAAAATCGGCTGGGATAGAATTAATTGGAAGTAGAGCCCTTGTTAATGTATCTGTTGATTTGATAGAAACTAAAAAAAGAATTTCAGCAACTATGACAGCAGAAATAATTGAATTTAAGTAAAAAATAGCAGGGTGGTTTTAAAATCACCCTGTTTATAAAATAAGCAAGCACTAAAAGCTAACACCGTGTATAATTAATGGCTGGTTCTTGCCTACTTACGAAAATCCTCGCGGATTTTCTATTCAGTTTTTATTTGCTTAATTAGGTGCTTAAATACGCCAATAATCATACACATTGTATTTAATGCACAAAAAAAATCGTAGTTTTAAACCAGAAAAATAAAGCTTGAAAAACAGAAACATAAAAACAATAAAATATGAACTTTTTAGAAATTACATTATCAAACAGAACAATGTTAATACTTGGAGCATTGTTAGGAATAGCAATTATATTTATAACTTTTCTAATTGCAAAACGTTACAATAAAAAAACGAATGCAATAAAATAAGAACAATTCTGAATTCAAATAAATGAATTGAACTAAAAGTTGAATTTAACAAGTTTCGGAATTGCTCACTCAAAATCTGAATTTAAAAAATATCGCCGAATTTAAAAATAATCAAACAAAGAAAAAATTCTTTATAATTACAACATTAATTCTTGTCATTGCAGAAGTTGGTTCATCTTTCATAACAGGAATATTATTTCCTTTTACAAATAAATTAGAATATTAAACATAATTTCTGAATTAATAATTCAACAAAAAAGGAAAATGGAACAACCAGAAAAGCACTAAAAGCCAACATCGTGTATTAAAAATTGCTAAATTAGTGCTTAACGAAAAGCAGTTGCATTTTTTCTCACTTCACTTTTCCTACGGAAAATAGCCGATCATAAAAATCGCAACTATCAATACACAATAACGTTGGTAAAAACACCTAAGTGAGCCTGAAAAATAGATTTCTTATTCTTATGAATGACTGCCCCGTCCTAAAATTAACAACAAAAAGATCATGAATAAAACCCTAAAGAAAACTTGTAGCCTCCTTATACTCTCCTTTGTTCTATTCAGTTGTGATAGTAATCAAAAGAATACTGATTTTGAAATAAAACAAGGAGATTTACTGTTTCAAAATACTGGAACAGGCGAAATAGATAATGCGATTAAAGATGTAACCGCAACTTCATTTTCTAAAAACTATTCGCATGTTGGAATGGCAATGCAAAAAGATGGAAAATGGTTTGTAGTAGAGGCGATTCCGAAAAAAGGAATTTGCCAAACACCTTTAATAGAGTTTCTGAACAGAAATAAGAATAAATTCAACAAATCTCAAACCACGGTTGCAAGATTAGATAGCTATTACCAACCTTATATTTCTAAAGCAATAGCGTATGGAATCGAAAGAATAAATACGCCTTATGATGATATTTTTTTATGGGATGACGCTTCTTATTATTGCTCCGAATTAGTTTATAAAATGTTTTCTTCTCAAGATTTACCTACAGATTCTATTCCTTTTCTTACGCACCCAATGACATTTAACGACAGCACAGGAAACCCAATGCCTAGTTGGGTAACTTATTACGAAACACGCAACCAGCCAATTCCTGAGGGAATTGAAGGAACAAATCCTAACTTAATGGCCAGCAGTCCTCATATTAAATTTGTGCATGATTATGAAAATGAATAAAAGGCAAACTACTGACAAAATTCGCTAATTTAATCCTGTACTAACCATAGTCAAGAAGTTTAAAAAAACCAAAATTAGACATAAAAAAACTCCAAATACTTTTAAAAGCATTTGGAGTTTTTAGTCTTATAATCGTTCTATTTAATGAAGTCTATTCTATTTTAATACTCAAAAACACCAAACCCACTTTTAATAGTAAGTTTCTTCGTATCTGAAGCTTCTACGCGGCCTACAATTTTCGCATCCACGTTAAAAGATTTAGAAATAGCAATGATATCCTCTGCAATTTCTGGAGAAACATAAATTTCCATTCTATGCCCACAGTTAAATACCTGATACATTTCTTTCCAATCTGTATTCGATTGTTCTTGTATCAATTTAAACAATGGTGGAACTTCGAACATATTG
Source organism: Polaribacter sp. ALD11 (assembly GCF_002831685.1). Taxonomy (NCBI): domain Bacteria; kingdom Pseudomonadati; phylum Bacteroidota; class Flavobacteriia; order Flavobacteriales; family Flavobacteriaceae; genus Polaribacter; species Polaribacter sp. ALD11. The sequence continues at coordinate 1,843,218 of NZ_CP025119.1, forward strand.
TCTTTTACAATATGTAAATTATCTATAAAATGTAAAATTTTTGTTTGCGCGCCACCAGAACAATGAATCATTCCGTGCACAGTTTCTGAATTAAATTCAGATACTATTTTCTTAATTATTGGTGCATACGTTCTAGTTGGAGACAGCACTAATTTACCAGCATCTATAGGAGAGTTCTCTACTTTGTCCGTCAGTTTTATATTACCAGAATACACTAAATCTTCAGGTACAGCAGCATCAAAACTTTCTGGATATTTTTCTGCTAAATATTTATGAAAAACATCGTGTCTTGCAGAAGTTAATCCGTTAGACCCCATTCCTCCATTATATTCAGTTTCATAACTTGCTTGTCCGAAAGACTCTAAACCAACAATTACATCACCAGCTTTTATATTTGCATTGTCTATAACATCTGTACGTTTCATTCTTGCAGTAACAGTAGAATCTACAATTATGGTTCTAACTAAATCGCCAACATCGGCAGTTTCTCCTCCCGTGGAATGAATGGTTACACCAAAACCTTTTAAGTCTTCAATTAATTCTTCTGTACCATTTATAATTGCTGATAAAACTTCACCAGGAATTTTGCTTTTGTTTCTACCAATAGTAGAAGATAACATAATATTATCGGTTGCACCAACACACAAAAGATCATCAATATTCATGATTAACGCATCTTGTGCAATGCCTTTCCAAACAGAAATGTCGCCTGTTTCTTTCCAATACATGTATGCTAAAGAAGACTTTGTTCCTGCACCATCTGCATGCATTATTAAACAATAATCTGCATCATTTGTTAAATAATCTGGTACAATTTTACAGAATGCCTTCGGAAATAAACCTTTGTCTATATTCTTAATTGCATTGTGTACATCTTCTTTTGATGCTGAAACGCCTCTTTGCGCGTATCTTTTAGAAACTTCTTGACTCATGTTGTTGTGTTGTGAACTGCAAATTTAGTCTTTTGATTAAAAAAAAACGATAGAAAATAAAATGAATTTCAGATAATACTACGAACCACTTAGAGACGTTAGAAAACATAGAATTATTTACAAAAAACCTTCAGGGTTTTGAAACCTGAAGGTTCTGAAAATTCTATTTATGGCTTTTATTAATTTCCTTTTTAGACTTGCTTTACGCGTTAGGGATTGAACGACTTGTTTGAGCTCTTTTTGGTTTGATTGCAATGAAAACCAAAAAAGCGAGTAGTGAAAGCCTGTTAAAACGCCCAAAAATTATCGAGTAAACAACAGTTCTCTATATTTAGTTAATGGCCAAAGATTGTCATCTACCATGGTTTCTAACTTGTCGCAATGATATCTAATTTGTTCGAAAAATGGTTTTACTTTTTTACAATAGGCTTCAGCAGATTTTAAGCCTACAAACTTATTTGCTTTCTTACGCTCTTCTGTCATTTTAATGGTTAGTGCGTTTATTTCTGTAATATGATTAGAGATTGTCATAATCAATTCTATCTGCTCTTTTGCAATGTTTTGATATTCTTCTCCGAAAATTTCTTTTAAATTCTTCGTGTTTTCTAACAATGTATTTTGATAAATAATAGTTGTTGGAATTACGTGATTTCTAGCAATATCGCCTAAAACTCTACTTTCAATTTGCAAATGTTTGGTGTATTCTTCTAAAGCTATTTCATAACGTGCTTCTACTTCTACTCTATTCATCACGTCCATTTCTTCATACAAATCGATAACTTGTTTAGAAATCTGAATTTTTAATGCCTCTGGCGTTGTTTTATTATTACTTAATCCGCGTTTTTTAGCTTCTTTTTCCCACGCTTCTCCATAACCATCGCCTTCAAAACGAATATCTTTACACGATTTAATGTACTCTCTTAAAACATTAAAAACAGCTTCGTCTTTCTTTAAGCTTTTACTTTCTATTAAAGCATCTACTTCTATTTTAAATTCCTTTAATTGTTTGGCAACAATAGTGTTTAAAACCGTCATTGGTAATGCACAATTAGCAGAAGAACCTACCGCTCTAAACTCAAATTTGTTCCCTGTAAATGCAAATGGAGAGGTTCTATTTCTATCTGTATTGTCTAATAAAATGGCTGGAATTTTACCAATAATGTTCAGCTTTAAATCTGTTTTTTCTTCTGGAGATAATTTTCCTTTGGTTACATTTTCTAATTCGTCTAAAACTTTAGATAACTGACTACCAATAAACACAGAAATAATTGCAGGCGGTGCTTCATTTGCACCTAAACGATGGTCATTACTTGCAGATGCAATAGATGCTCTTAACAATTCTTCGTTTTCGTAAACTGCTTTTATAGTATTTATAAAAAAGGTTAAGAATTGTAAATTTTTCATAGGTGTTTTTCCAGGGCTTAACAAATTGGTTCCATCAAACGTTGATAAAGACCAGTTGTTATGTTTACCGGAACCATTTATTCCTGAAAAAGGTTTTTCGTGAAATAATACTTTAAAGTGATGGCGACGAGAAATTTTCTCCATAACATCCATCAATAAAGAATTATGATCTACCGCTAAATTCGCTTCTTCAAAAATTGGTGCTAATTCAAACTGATTCGGAGCAACTTCATTATGTCTTGTTTTTAATGGAATACCTAACAACATGCATTCTTGCTCTAAGTCTTGCATAAAACTCATGGCTCTTGCAGGAATGCTTCCAAAATAATGATCGTCTAATTGTTGTCCTTTTGCTGAAGAATGCCCTAATAACGTTCTACCCGTTAATAAAATATCTGGTCTAGATAATGCCAAAGCGTCATCAATTAGAAAATATTCTTGTTCCCAACCTAAAGTTGCATTTACTCTAGATGCGTTCTTATCAAAATATTTACAAACTGCAGTTGCATGTGTATCAATTGCTTGTAAAGCTCTTAATAATGGCGTTTTATTATCTAAAGCCTCACCTGTATAGGCAACAAAGATTGTTGGAATACACAAAGTAGTTTCATATACAAATGCTGGTGATGTTGGATCCCAGGCGGTGAAACCTCTTGCTTCAAACGTGTTTCTAATTCCGCCATTCGGAAAACTAGAGGCATCTGGCTCTTGCTGAACCAATTGCTCTCCATCAAATTTTTCCATAGCCAAACTACCATTAATAGATTCGAAAAAAGCATCGTGCTTTTCTGCTGTTGCACCTGTTAATGGTTGAAACCAATGTGTATAATGTGTTGCCCCTTTCGCAATTGCCCAATCTTTCATACTTACGGCAACCTGATCTGCTATCTTTCGATCTATTTTGGTTCCTTTTTCGATCGCATTCATGACACTTTCGTAAGCAGACCTTGTTAAATATTGCTGCATTGCATGTTTGTTAAAAACATTTTTACCAAACAGAACAGACCTCTTTTCATTCTCTTCTACCTTTATTGTTCTTCTATTTAGTGTTTCTTGTAATGCATTAAATCTAACTATTGACATAATATTAATTTTAGCTACTGTATTTTATTTTAAAAACAAATATACCCCTTAAAAATTAGGGATAAAATTATTCTTATCAATTTTAAAAAAAATTACCCCCATTTTTTTTGATATGTAGCTAAATTATTTCATTTTTGCAGTGTTAACATCACACAAACAATTATTATGGCAAAAATTAAGTTAGAATACATTTGGTTAGATGGTTATTTTCCAACTCAGAACATGAGAAGTAAAACCAAAGTAGAAGAACACGAGAACTTTAAAGGTACTGTTGAAGAACTAGATATGTGGTCTTTTGATGGCTCATCTACTAAACAAGCCTCTGGTGGCTCATCTGACTGCTTATTGAAACCTGTTGCAATTTATAAAGATCCTACAAGGATTAATGGTTATTTAGTAATGACTGAAGTTTTAAATGCAGATGGAACGCCACATATTTCTAATGGAAGAGCAACAATAGATGATGATGATAATGATTTCTGGTTTGGTTTTGAGCAAGAATACTTTATTATGGACAATAAAACACAATTGCCTTTAGGATTCCCTATTGGTGGTTACCCTGCTCCGCAAGGAATGTATTACTGTTCTGTTGGTGGTAAAAACACACACGGTAGACTTATTGTTGAAAAGCATGCTGATTTATGTATTGATGCTGGCTTAAATTTTGAAGGAATAAATCAAGAAGTTGCCTCTGGCCAATGGGAATATCAATTATTCGCAAAAGGAGCTAAGAAAGCTGGTGATGAAATTTGGATTTCTCGTTATTTATTAGATAGATTAACAGAACAACATGGTTACTATATAGAGTACCATCCAAAACCATTAGGAAAAGATATGGACTGGAATGGTTCTGGTATGCATGCAAACTTCTCTAACACTGTTTTAAGAACCTGTGGTTCTAAAGAAACGTATGAGAAAATTTGTGAAGCGTTTAGACCTGTAGTAAAAGAGCACATGGCAGTTTACGGTGAGTTTAACGACCAACGTTTAACTGGCGATCATGAAACAGCAGCTATGCATGACTTTAGCTATGGTGTTTCAGATAGAGGCGCTTCTATTAGAATTCCGATTATCGTTGTAGAGAAAGGCTGGAAAGGTTGGCTAGAAGACAGAAGACCTGCTTCAAACGGAGATCCTTACAAAATTGCTGGTAGAATTATTAAGACTGTAAAGTCTGCAAATATTAGCTAGAACATATATACTAAAATAAAAAGCTCGCAAATTATATTTGCGAGCTTTTTTTATGTCATTTTTTCTATATGCCAATGTTATAAAACTAAATAGATAAAAAGGGCGTATCCTAAAAACAAGAAAACACCTTTAAACCTACTTAACACAAACTTATTAGGTATAAACACTAACGGTAGTAAAATAGCTGCAAAACCAAGCATCCAAAAAATATCTCTAGACAAAATTTGAGCTTCAGTAACAGGAATCTCTTTAATTAATGATGTTAAACCTAATACAGATGCTATATTAAATATATTAGAGCCTATTAGGTTCCCTAAAGAAATCGCTTTTTCTCCTTTCATTGCTGCAATTACAGAAGCTGCTAATTCTGGCACACTTGTTCCAATCGCAATCATCGTTATAGAGATAACACCTTCACTAACTCCCATATTATTTGCAATGTCTTTTGCTCCGTCAACCAGAAGTTCTGAACCAAAATACAATGCAATACCACCAATTAATAACCAAACAACTATTTTTCCGTAACCAATTGAAGCCAAAGCATCATCTACTTCATCTAAAGAAACTTCTTCTTTTCTTGCATTTCTAATTAATACAAAAAGAAAAACTACTAACCCCACCAAAAGTATAATACCTTCTATTTGTGTTAAAACATTATCATTCCATAAGAAATAATACAACACCAATGAAAACAACATCATTACCGGCCAATTCAGTTTATAAAAATCCTTATTTACTACAATTGGGCCTATTATAGCTGTAATTCCTAAAACCAAACCAATATTCGCAATATTAGAACCAATAACATTGTTTATTGCTATTGCAGGAGAACCATCTAACGCAGCCTGTAAACTAACTAATAATTCTGGTGCAGAAGTAGCAAAAGAAACTACCGTCATACCAATAACCATTTTAGAAATATTTAGTTTAAAAGATAAGCCTATAGAAGATCTCACCAAAAACTCACCCCCAAGAACTAATAGTAATAGTCCTATAATTACATAAAAAATACTCATAAATATTATTTTCGACGAAGATACATTTTTATCACTTTAAGAAAAAAAGAAAAGATGAAAAGCAAAAAAAACAAATTTTAAAAAACGAGTTTTCCTTTGCGAAAGAAAAAACAATAGTTTTTAGCCTTTAGTTTATATCATATTAAAACATATTTATAAAATATTATTTCAATATGTAACTAATATAAAGGAATGTATGTTTCATTTTAAAACAAATAATATCTTTTTAGTTATATAAGTAAAATCAAACTAAATAATAGTAATAAAAGCCTTTGGTAATAACGATTCAATCTACATATATTGATAAAACAATTTCGAAATTACCCCATTTTACTAACCTTTAAAACTATTATTATGATACTTATTATTACCAAAACCGTAAAAGATATTGCTGACATTATTTTTTCAATTATCTTCTAACCACAAGATATAAAGCAACTCTTAGTATTAAGAGTTGTTTATTTTCATTAAATTTGATTTAGAATTAAATACGAATGAAAAAACAAGTTTTTAAATTTCTTGCAAAAGTGAATAAATTTATGCTACCTTCTTTTACAAAAAAAGGATTAGATATCTCTAAAGCTTCTAAAATTCAATTAGCAGTTATTGGCTGGAGAGCTTTTGTAACTCAAAACTCATTAAACTAAAAACAATATATTATGGAAACAGAACACATAACAGTATTTTCAGGATCTTCTATTATAGTAAAAGGACTTCAAAACAGATTAGACGACCACAACATTGGCTCTATAACAAAAGACAGAGTAGAGTCTGCAAGACTCGCAGGCTTTGGCTCAGATAGAAATGCAGTTGAATTATTGATCTTAAAATCTGATGTAGAAAAAGCACAACCTATTGTAGATATTTACAAAGAAGAAATTAATTCATAAAAAAGCAATTAAGATTTCTTTTTTTGAAAAAACAATATTATATTTGCACCCGCTTAACGGCCATGTGGCGCAACTGAATAGCGCACTTGATTACGGCTCAAGAGGTTGCTGGTTTGAATCCAGCCATGGTCACAAGAAAAAAGCTTCCAATAACTTGGAAGCTTTTTTTATACTTATAATTTAGATTGATTATAATTTCACTCTAAAACACCCCTTTATATTATACTTAAAAAGGGATTATTTCATTTTTACGTATCCTTAAAAAACTTATAAACAACCACTTACTAAAATCTCTATTACAACTTAACATAAAATTAATTTAGTTAGACAACAGAAATCAAAAAGGTTTAACCTAAAAAAACACCTAAACTAACAAACAATAATGCACCTATCTATGCCCGAGTTTTAAACCTCGACAAGAGACATTATTGTTTATTGGAAGAAAAAATAAGAAGTAATTTTATTTTTATAAAAACATTTCGATCAGTTATGATTCCCTAATTTATAAAAAAACAAACTCTACCTAAAAAAACACCACCCTTTCCTACGCTAAAGCGTGCCCATCTCTTAGAGTCGTATTTTTTATTTTTATTAAATAAAAAAAGACCTTAAACTTTCGTTTAAGGCCTTTTCACCTAACCAAACTTAATATAATACTAACTACTACTATCTTTAAAAGATCTTTTTAGACCGATATAACATTATTAATATAAAACTGTAAAACTATCTAATGGCAACCTATGATGTGGTATTAATGGGGGAACTATTTGTACGTAACCAAATAAAAGTAACACCAAAACGATTGCTATTATTACTGCTTTTCTTACTCTAATTTATCTTATTTCTACTTAATAAGACACATACGAAAAAAAAAGTCACACAGTTTTAACAAAATAAAAAAAACTTGAGAATTCTCTCAAGTTTAGCCTAAATATTGTCTTAATGCAATTCTATGCGCTGGAAGACTTTTATCGTAATCTTCAACCACCAGCTCTAATATTTCTGGAGGTTTAATACCTATGTCTTTTTTATGAAGATATTTTGAAACAAACAAATTATATTTCAACTTATTGGTTTCAAAAATTAAAAAATGAGTTTCATTTAATTCAGTAAAACAAATGTCATTTCCTGAAAAAGCATCAGATTCATCTTTAAAAAAATCTGAAAACTCAAAGTACTTAAATACGTTTTCCATAATTATACTAATTCTGCAGATAAACCTAATTGTAACAATTTAGAACATTTAGGCTCTAAATCTTTATACTCACCAGACTTTACGGTACACTTCCCTTTATAATGAACTAAAGTAGCACATTGTTCCGCCTGCTCTAATGTATGCTCACAAACATCAATTAAAGAACCAATTACATGATCAAATGTATTTACATCATCATTATGTAAAACAATCTCATGCTGAAAAACTTCTTTTTCTAATACATCTACCTCTTCTTGAATTTTCTCTTTTGTGCTCATATTCTAAAAATAAAATATTATTTCTTATTTATTGTACTTTAATGCTACCCAGTTATTTCTTTGAATAAATTTCTCTAATTTTAAGCCATGTTTAGAAACTTCTGCATCTATTACTGGAATGTCTTGTTCATAAAAACCACTTAATAATAAAACGCCATTTTCATTCAAACAGTTTGCATAGACTTTCATATCCATCAAAAGTATATTTCTATTGATATTAGCAATAATAACATCATACTTTTTATCTATTAAAAGTGATGCATCTCCTTCATAAACGGAAATGTTTTTACAATTATTGCGTTCTACATTCTCTAAAGAATTTTCATAACACCAATTATCAATATCTATAGCGTCTAATGGTTTTGCGCCTTTCATTTCAGCAAAAATTGCTAAAATTCCAGTTCCACACCCCATATCCAATACTTTTTTATCTTCTAAATCTAATTGTAGCAAATGTTGTACCATCATGTGTGTTGTTTCATGATGTCCTGTTCCAAAACTCATTTTTGGCTCGATTACAATTTCGTATTTTAAATTCGGATTCTCATGAAATGGTGCACGAATGCTTACCAAATCGTCTACCTGAATTGCTTCAAAATTCTTTTCCCATTCTGCATTCCAATTTGTTTGCGGAACTTCATTTTTATTGTACTCAATAGAAAACTCGTCTGAATTTAACACAAAAATACCTTCTAAGATCGATTCGTTCCAAGCTGTTTTCTGAATATATGCGGTTACTCCGTTTTCGTTTTCAACAAAACTTTCAAAGCCAACATTTCCTAATTCTGCAATAAGAATTTCTACTGTTGGTTCTTTTGGTGAAACTGTAAAATTGTATTCTATATAAATATTGTCCATAATTATTAAATCAAAAAAAAATGCATCGAGATTAAAGTATCTCGATGCAAATTTATTGGTTTTCTTTGAAAGTACGTTAATTAGATCGCATTAATAATTCCTGTAAAATCTTTTACGTTTAAAGCTGCACCACCAATTAAGCCACCATCTACATCTGGTTTAGAAAAAATTTCTTCTGCATTTGCGGGTTTTACACTTCCTCCATATAAAATTGAAACTTTATCAGCTACTTTTTTATCGTATTTCTTCTCTATAATACCTCTAATAAAAGCATGCATTTCTTGTGCTTGTTCTGGGCTCGCAGTTTCTCCTGTACCTATTGCCCAAACTGGCTCATAAGCCAAAATAATACTTTTCCAATCTTTTGCTTCTAAATGAAATAAGGCATTTTTTAATTGACTTTCTACAACCGTAAAATGGTTCTCAGATTTTCTATCTTCTAACAATTCTCCAAAACAGAAAATTGTCTCCATTCCTTTTTCTAAAACAGTGTTTACTTTTTCCGCTAAAGCCGCATCCGTTTCATTAAAATAAGTTCTTCTTTCTGAGTGTCCTAAAATTACAGTTTCAACTCCAACAGCTTTTAACATATCTGCAGAAACCTCACCTGTAAAAGCGCCATTTGAAGCTTGGTGCATATTTTGTGCAACTACCTCTATCTTAGATTTTTTTGCTGCTTTTACAGAAGATGATAAATTAACAAATGTTGGTGCAACAATTACACGCGTATTTTTTAATTTGTTCTCTTTAATTGCTTTTTTTAAGCTCTTAATTAACTTTTTGCTTTCTTCTTTATCGTTATTCAACTTCCAGTTACCTGCAACAATCTTAGTTCTCATAATTATAATTTTAGCGCTTTTTATAGCTATATTTTCAACATTAAATTCTGATGTAAATTTAAGAAATTGAATGGTAATTTATAGTTGGAAATAAAAATAGTTACTAAAACGATTTATATAACCACCTTCAATGCATCTTCAATCGAAGAATCTGAAGCGCTAGTGGCTTTGAAAAGCGTGATTTTTCCTTGCTCATCAATCACCATATATCTCGGAATCCATCCTAAATTTATAAAATCTACAAAATCGCCATCTTTCATTCCTTTAGGTAAATTGTAATGTTCTCCTTCAATTTGAAATCTATTGATTCCCTTTTTCCATGCATTTTTGCTTTTATCAACAGATAAAAATAAAAACACAACATCGAGATAGTCTTTTTGAAGATTTCGAACACTTGCCAAACCTTTGATACAATCTCCACACCAAGAGGCCCAAACATCAATCAAAATTTTATTTCCTTTATGTGTATTTAGAACTTCTTTTATGGAAAACTGGGTACCATTTAGACTGTAAACACTTTCATTTAAAGCCAATTCAGAGAATTCTGTAGGTTTCTCAAAATTGCAACTTGTGCATACGATTATAAAGATTAGGACTATTTTTTTCATTGTTGATTTAGAATACTTTCAAATTTAGGTCTTCTTTACTTCTTAAAACTTACAAAATAACTTCTAAATTAAGTATTTTTGTACAACTTTATAAAGATTATGACAACACAGCAATTAGTAGCACAAATTAAGAAGAAAAAATCGTTTTTATGCATAGGATTGGATGTCGATTTAGACAAAATTCCTTCGCATTTATTAGAGGAAGAAGATCCTATTTTTGCATTTAACAAAGCTATTATAGATGCAACACATCATCTTTGTGTTGCCTACAAACCAAACACCGCTTTTTATGAAGCGTATGGTTTAAAAGGATGGAAATCTTTAGAGAAAACCATTACATATCTAAATAAAAACTATCCTGAAATTTTTACCATTGCAGATGCAAAACGTGGCGATATTGGAAATACCTCAACCATGTATGCCAAAGCTTTCTTTGAAGATTTAGCATTCGATTCTGTTACTGTTGCCCCATATATGGGAAAAGATTCTGTAGAACCTTTTTTAGCTTTTAAAAACAAACACACCATTATGTTAGCTTTAACTTCTAATGAAGGTGCTTTTGATTTTCAGACGAAGAAAATTGACGAGAAAGAAGTTTATAAACATGTTTTAGAGACTTCTAAGAACTGGGAAAACTCAGAAAACTTAATGTATGTTGTTGGTGCCACTAAGGCTGAATACTTTAAAGAAATTAGAAAAATAGTGCCTAATTCTTTCTTATTGGTTCCTGGTGTTGGCGCACAAGGCGGAAGCTTAGAGGATGTTTGTAAATATGGTTTGTCTAAAAACATCGGCCTTCTAATTAATTCTTCTAGAGGAATTATTTATGCTTCTAATGGTAAAGATTTCGCAGAAAAAGCAAAGGAACAAGCAAAAGAGTTGCAATTAAAAATGGCAAAATTCCTATAAAATTTGATAAAAAAGCTAAAAATAATATCGTTAGTACCAAGTTTAACCGAGTTATTGGTAGCTTTAGGTTTAGAGGAAAATATTGTAGGTATTACTAAGTTTTGCATTCACCCTAAGAACTTAATAAAAGACAAGGTTGTTGTTGGCGGAACGAAAACCATTCACCTAGAAAAAGTTAAAGCCCTAGAACCTGATTTTATTCTTTGTAATAAAGAGGAAAACACGAAAGAAATTGTAGAAAACTGTAGAAAAATAGCAACAACGCATGTTTCAGACCTTTTTACAATTGAAGACGTTATAGCACTAATACAATATTATGGTCGTATTTTTTCTTGTGAAAAAAAAGCAATTCTAATTATTGATGAATTAAATATGAAGCTTAAAGACTTTAAACTTTTCATTAAAGACAAACCAACTTTAAAAGTCGTTTATTTTATTTGGAAAAATCCATGGATGATTGCTGCCAATAACACGTTTATAAATCATTTGTTAACACTTAACAAATTTGAAAATTGTTATGAAAACTTAAATCGATACCCAGAAATAACTTTAGAAGATTTAAAAACGAAAGAGGTTGATGCTGTTTTTTTATCATCAGAACCGTTTCCTTTTAAGGAGAAAAACAGTTTAGACTTCAATAATTACACAGAGAACACAAATATAGTGCTGGTAGATGGAGAGTACTTTTCTTGGTATGGCAGCAGATTGCTAAAAGCGTTTGATTATTTTAAGGAACTAAGAAATAGAATGTAATTCTCTATCTAAGTAACTAACTCTATTAATTTTTCCTAGAATCTTCATCGCTTTAAATGCAGCTGAATCACTTTTATTTTCATCTATAAAACGGTAGTCACTAGATTTTTCTAATAAACGACAATACCTATCTTCTAAATGTTGTCTGTAAGTTTTAAGTTGGTTTAGTCGTGACATAGTATCATAGATTAGTCTTTAAATATAATAAATATTTAAAGACTAATCCACTATAATTCAATTATTTATTATCTTGTAAAGCAAAAACTTGCTTTAACAAAGCTGTATTTCTTAAACCTGCCTTTTCACGTATTCCTTTTTCTTCAACAGCAATCATTGTAAAAACACCTTTTAAAGCTTCTGTTGTAACATAATTTGTTAAATCTGGATTCACTTTTTTCACAAAGGGAATCGAATTATACCTCGAGATTAAGTTATTCCAAACTTTATCTGCGCCTACTTTAGCAAAAGATTTATCTATTACTGGTGTAAAACTTTCGTATAAATTTTGCTCTGTTTTTGTTTGAAGAAAGCTTGTTGCAGCATTTTTTTCTCCTAAAAGGATATTTTTAGCATCATTAAATGTAATTTCTTTTACAGCATTTACAAAAATTGGCGTCGCCGTTTTTACAGCATCCTCTGCAGCTCTATTTAAAACCTTAATACCTTCGTCGGCTAAATTACCTAAACCAATACTACGCAAACCTTTGTCTACTGCCTGTAATTCTTCTGGTAAAATAATTTTTACTAGTTGGTTTTTATAAAAACCATCTTTAGATGTTAACTTAGAAACCTGATTTTTAATTCCATTATCTAATGCTTGCCTTAATCCATTACCTATTTGATCTTGAGATAAGCCTCCACCAGTTGGTAAATTCTTTACTACATTTTGTAATTCTGCACATCCTGCAAACTGAATTGCAATTACTAAAACTAAAATTCTTTTTATCATTTTTCTAAATTTATCTACTCTTATGAAACTTTTTTCTTCTGAAAGTCACTATTTATTTAAAAGTATCTGTTTTTTTATCATAACCATAAGGGCAATGTTTACAACCACTTTTACAACAAGACCCTCTTTTTAAATGAAATTGGGCTGTAAAAACCTTATAACCTTGCTCGTTTACATAGTAATCTCCTTCCTCTAAAGGTACTCTCTTATTATACATCTTGCAAAAATAAGAAATTAGGGCATAAAAAAAGCGTTCAGAAGAACGCTAATTTTTTATTTATTTATTTTTTCCAGGAGGAAATCTAGAAACAATTTCTTTTACAAACTCTTTAATTCTAGCTTCCTTCTTTTCTCTATTCTGAGTTTTTAAAGCACCAGTACCAACACCTTGCCAAACCAACTCTTTTCTCTCTTTATCTATAAAATCTATGAACAATGTTCCTTCTGTGTATTGGGAAACATTTACATTTCTATTCATTCCATTATTCATCCAAGGGTTCCAACCCCAACCAAAACCGTAACCAAAATTATTATTCTGATTCACGTTTACTTTTTCTCTTGATTTTGTAAAAATGCTCACTAACATATCAGGATTAGTAGATTTTGTCATTCCCAAAATAGAAAGTTCAGCTTCAATAGCTCTTAAAATTCTTTTTTTATCTAGATCAGAAATTTTAGCTTTATCAATACCTGTTTTATAAAAAGCATACGTTTTATACTTATTGAAGTCTACTTTGGTATCATAATCTGTAGCTACTTTAACAGAACTGCAAGAAGATAACGCAATCGCTAAAAACAACATAAAGGGTTTTAATAGTTTCATAAGTTTATATTTTAAAATTACTGAATTCAATAATACTTTTCAATTAAACTGGTACCGATTTATATTGATACGCTTACTAAATAATTATCAAAAAACATGCCAAAACCTAAACAACATCCTCTTTTCAGTTTCGAAAGTTACTCATTAAAAAGGTTTTACAAAAATAATCCTATCTTTAAAAGAAAACCAAGACTTATGTTATCTTGAAAGTTCAACTAGAGTAATATTATATTTTTTACAAGTTGAAATAATTCGATAAACTTTTAAAAAATAAAAAAAGTTATATTGCCTATTATAAAAGAAAGATACACTTAAATAAAACAACAACTCTATTGCAACATAAAATTTTGAGCATTTATAAAATATTTATAATATTTGTTTTTAGCACATTGTTCTTCGGAAATTTCACCAGTTGTAAACCGAAACAAAAAAACAGATCATCCGAATTAATCTTTACTTCTAAAGAAGAGAAAGATACAATTCCAAAATATCCAAATTACCTTACAAAAGAATATGTTTTAGGTAAGTTTGATTATACAAAAAATTTAGGATTTAAAGTCGTACCCAAACAAAATTCAACCAAAAAAATATATCTAAGAAAAGAAGTTTTAGTCAATTTCCTATTGATGAAAGATGCTGCTGCAAAAGATGAAATTGTCCTGAAAATAATTTCTGGAACTCGAAACTTCAAGCATCAAAAAAGAATTTGGAATTATAAATGGAATGAAAAATACAATTATCTTACTCCGTTAAACCGAGTTATAAAAATTCTAGAATATAGTGCTATGCCATCCACCTCTAGACACCATTGGGGCACCGATTTAGATTTGAATAGTTTAAATAATGCCTATTTTTTAAACGGAAAAGGTAAAGCAACCTATAATTGGCTTCAAGAAAATGCATCAAAGTTTGGCTTCTATCAAGTTTACACCTCTAAAAAAACAGGAAGAAAAGGGTATAATGAAGAAAAATGGCATTGGTCTTACCTTCCACTCTCTTCTATATATTTAAACTACTACAATACACACATTACACAGAAAGATATTACTAATTTTGAAGGACAGGAATTCTTTACAAAACTGAATATTATAAAAAATTACGTAAATGGAATTAATGAAAAAATCTTAAAACTAAAACCTTAAGACTTTCATAAAATTATTCTTTCTTTTTTGAAAATTCCGTAAATTGCAAGTCTAAAATCAAACATTTATTACGAATGGAACAAATTACAACCTATAAACCTACCTATAAAGTACGAATTGTAACTGCTGCTGCGCTGTTTGATGGTCATGATGCTGCCATAAATATTATGCGTAGAATTATTCAGTCTACAGGCGTTGAAGTAATTCACTTAGGCCACGACAGATCTGTGGAAGAAGTAGTTAATTGTGCCATTCAAGAAGACGTAAATGCAATTGCAATAACCTCTTACCAAGGAGGCCACAACGAGTATTTTAAATACATGCACGATTTATTGCAAGAAAAAGGTGCAGGACATATTAAAATATTTGGCGGCGGAGGCGGCGTAATTCTTCCTGAAGAAATTAAAGAATTGATGGAGTATGGAATTACCAGAATATACTCACCAGATGATGGACGAGCATTAGGTTTGCAAGGAATGATTAATGACTTGGTTAAAACTTCTGATTTTGCTATTGGTAATCATTTAGATGTTGATGTAAATGATTTATCGAATAAAGAAGCTAGAAAAATTGCGAGAGTAATTTCTTCAGCAGAAAACTTCCCTGAAGTTGCAAAAGAAACTCTAGATAAAATTCATATAAAAAATAAAGATTCTAAAACTCCGGTTTTAGGAATTACAGGAACCGGTGGTTCTGGAAAATCTTCTTTAGTAGACGAGTTGGTTCGAAGATTTTTAATTGATTTTCCAGAAAAAACAGTAGGTTTAATTTCTGTAGATCCTTCAAAAAGAAAAACAGGTGGCGCACTTTTAGGAGATCGAATTCGTATGAATTCTATTAACAATTCTCGTGTTTACATGCGTTCTTTAGCAACAAGACAATCTAATTTAGCATTGTCTAAATATGTAAATGAAGCGGTGCAAGTTTTAAAGGCTGCTGAATTTGATTTAATTATTTTAGAAACTTCGGGTATTGGACAATCGGATACAGAAATTATAGAACATTCAGATACTTCATTGTATGTAATGACACCAGAATTTGGTGCAGCAACACAGTTAGAAAAAATTGACATGCTAGATTTTGCAGATTTAGTTGCCATTAATAAGTTTGATAAACGTGGAGCTTTAGATGCTGTTAGAGATGTAAAAAAACAATACATGCGCAACAATAATTTGTGGCACATTCACCAAGATGATTTACCTGTTTATGGTACTATAGCCTCACAGTTTAATGACCCAGGAATGAATACTTTGTACAAAAGTATTATGGACAAGTTGGTGGAGAAAACAGGTGTAGATTTAAAATCGAAAATGGAAATTACCAAAGAAATGTCTGAGAAAATCTTTGTAATTCCGCCAGCAAGAGTTCGTTATTTGTCTGAAATTGCAGAAAGCAATAGATCTTATGACAAAAAAGTTGACGACCAAGTTGTGGTTGCTCAAAAATTATACGGAATTCATCAAACCATTGAGTCTATCACAAATTCATCCGTAGAAATTATTAAAACGGGTTTAAATGAAGATGAAATTATTTCTCTTGAAATTTCTGAAGACGATAAAGCCTTTTTAAAATTATTAATAGCGCAATTCGAAAAAGTAAAACTAAACTTCGATCCACTAAACTGGGAAATCATTTTAAACTGGCAAGAAAAGGTTCAGAAATATAAAGATCCAATTTATACGTTTAAAGTTCGTGACAAAGAAATTAAAATAGAAACACACTCAGAATCGCTTTCTCATACACAGATACCAAAAATAGCCTTACCAAAATACCAAGCTTGGGGAGATTTATTACGTTGGAACTTGCAAGAAAATGTTCCTGGAGAATTTCCTTACACAGCAGGTTTGTATCCGTTTAAAAGAACTGGTGAAGACCCAACAAGAATGTTTGCTGGTGAAGGTGGACCAGAAAGAACCAACAGACGTTTTCATTATGTGAGTTTAGGTATGGATGCAAAACGCCTTTCTACTGCTTTCGATTCTGTTACTTTATATGGAAATGATCCTGGTAAAAGACCAGATATTTATGGGAAAATTGGAAACGCAGGGGTTTCAATTTGTTGTTTAGACGATGCTAAGAAATTATATTCTGGTTTCGATTTAAGTCACCACATGACTTCTGTTTCTATGACCATAAATGGACCCGCACCCATGTTGTTAGGTTTCTTTATGAATGCTGCCATTGATCAGAATTGTGAGAAATATATTGTAGAAAATAAATTAGAAAAACAAGTTGACGCTAAATTCAATGACATTTATGAGTCTAAAGGATTAGAAAGACCAACATATCAAGGGAAATTACCTGAAGGAAATAATGGTTTAGGTTTAATGTTGTTAGGTTTAACGGGAGATTTAATTTTACCTTCGGAAGTCTATCAACAAATAAAAAAAGACACATTAGCACAAGTTAGAGGAACAGTACAAGCAGATATTTTAAAAGAAGATCAGGCACAGAATACCTGTATTTTTTCTACGGAATTTGCACTTCGTTTAATGGGAGATGTACAAGAATATTTCATTGAAAAACAGGTGAGAAACTTTTATTCTGTTTCTATTTCTGGGTATCATATAGCAGAAGCTGGTGCAAATCCTATTACACAATTGGC
The DNA here is from genome assembly GCF_002831685.1 of Polaribacter sp. ALD11. Classification (NCBI taxonomy): domain Bacteria; kingdom Pseudomonadati; phylum Bacteroidota; class Flavobacteriia; order Flavobacteriales; family Flavobacteriaceae; genus Polaribacter; species Polaribacter sp. ALD11. The sequence continues at coordinate 1,860,693 of NZ_CP025119.1, forward strand.
TTTGACCTTGTCTAACGGGTTTACATACGTTGAGTATTATTTAAGTCGCGGAATGGACATTAATAAATTCGGACCAAACTTATCTTTCTTTTTCTCTAACGGAATTGACCCTGAATATTCAGTAATTGGTAGAGTTGCTCGTAAAATTTGGGCAAAAGCCATGAAAATTAAATACGGTGCAAACCCGAGAGCACAAATGTTAAAATATCATATTCAGACTTCTGGTCGTTCTTTACACGCGCAAGAAATCGATTTTAATGATATTAGAACAACATTGCAAGCGTTGTATGCAATTAACGATAACTGTAATTCTTTACATACAAATGCCTATGATGAAGCAATTACAACACCAACGGAAGAATCTGTAAGAAGAGCGATGGCGATTCAGTTAATCATCAACAAAGAATTAGGTTTAACTAAAAATGAAAACCCGATTCAAGGCGCTTTTATTATTGAAGAATTAACCGATTTGGTAGAAGAAGCTGTCTTATTAGAATTCGATAGAATTACAGAACGTGGAGGCGTTTTAGGGGCGATGGAAACCATGTATCAACGTTCTAAAATACAGGAAGAAAGCATGTATTATGAAACATTAAAACATAATGGAGAATTCCCTATTATTGGTGTAAATACCTTCTTAAGCTCTAAAGGATCGCCTACAGTTGTGCCCGAAGAAGTGATTCGTGCAACCGAAGAAGAGAAGCAATTCCAAATTCAAACGAAAGATTTATTAAACACCGCAAACCTTAAAAAGGTGAAAGAACAAGTTGCAATTTTACAAGAAGCTGCTGTTCAAAATGAAAATTTATTTGATAAATTAATGGAAGCAACCAAAGTTTGTTCTTTAGGACAAATTACAGAAGCGTTGTTTAAAGTTGGTGGACAATATCGTAGAAACATGTAAGCAGAGAACCAGTTTTTTATTGAAAATTTTGAATGAATCGCTTATGCCGCTTTTGGGCGGTATCTCAAAATATCAGAAGACATTCGTCTCAATTATAACTAAAAAAAAATCCGCACAAGTTGTGCGGATTTTTTAATTATGTATTTCTCAAAAGGGTTTCTATAATTTTAAAGCACGCTCTAAATCTGCTAACAAATCGTCTTCATCTTCGATACCAACACTCAAACGAATTATGCTATCTGTAATTCCTGTTTTTAAACGTTCTTCTTCTGGCATGGATGCATGAGACATGGTTGCAGAATGATTTACCATACTTTCTACACCACCCAAAGATTCTGCTAGCGTAAAAAACTCGATATTATCTAAAAATTTAAACGTTGCTTCTTTACTTTCATCTTTTAAACTGAAAGAAACCACCCCACCAAAATCCTTCATTTGTTTTTTGGCAATTTCATGATTAGGGTGTTCCTCTAAACCAGGATAATAAACCGCACCAACTTTTGGATGCTTATTTAAAAAATTAGCAACTGCTCGTCCGTTTTCACAATGACGTTGCATTCTAATATGCAATGTTTTTATACCTCTTAATGCTAAAAAAGAATCCATTGGACCTGCAACTGCGCCAGCAGCAAACTGAATAAAATGGATTTCTTCAGCTAATTTTTCATCTTTTACAATTAAAGCACCCATTAACACATCTGAATGTCCTGCTAAATATTTTGTTACAGAATGCATTACAATGTCTGCGCCTAAATCTAAAGGTTGTTGTAAATATGGTGTTGCAAATGTATTATCTACTCCAATCAAAATTTCTGAATTCACTTCTTTTACTGCAGTACAAATTGCTTCAATATCTGCAATTTTCATTAAGGGATTTGTTGGCGTTTCTAACCAAACTAATTTCGTTTTTTCTGTAATTGCTTTCGCTACATTTTCTGATGAATTAATATCTACGTATATAAATTCCAATCCGTATTTTTCAAACAATCTAGTAAACATTCTATACGTTCCTCCGTACAAATCGTTTCCTGCAATAATTTCATCACCAGGTTTTAGCGTTCTTAAGACACAATCTATTGCAGCCAAACCAGAAGAAAATGCAAAACCATGTGTTCCGTTTTCTATGGAAGCTAGACTGTTTTCTAACGCGGTTCTGGTTGGGTTTGCTCCTCTTGAATAATTATATTCTTGAGCAACACCTGCACCCGCTTGTGCATAGGTAGAAGTTTGAAAAATTGGTGGCACAATTGCGCCGGTTGATTTCTCTACTTTTTGACCTCCGTGAATTGTTTTGGTATTGAATTTCATTTTTTTCTTCAAGAATTATTTACAAACGATACAAACAGTCTGTAGCTTATTTAGTGAATTTCTTTATCAATTTTCCGACAGTTAATCCTTGCACAAGAATAGAGAAAACAACAACGATATAGGTAATTACTAGAAACAAATCGCGTTCCATGTTCTGAGTTAAACTCAAAGCCAAGGCAATAGAAATTCCACCACGCAGACCACCCCAAGTCATAATTAAGTTTGTTTTTGGTACAAACTCTAACTTCTTTGCATAAATTTTTATGGGTAATAACAGCGAAATGTATCTTGCAATTAATAATAACGGAATTATTATAAACCCTGCTAAAACATAAGTCGCTTCAAAGGTTAAGACTAAAATCTCCATTCCAATCATAACAAAAAGAATGGTATTTAAAAGCACGTCTATAAGTTCCCAAAACTTATCTACATAAGCTTCTGTAATTTCACCCATAGAAGACCTTCTAACAGTATCTGTACCTACAATTAAACCTGCGGTAACCATTGCTAAAGGTGCAGATAAATGAAAATGTTGCGCAAACAAAGTTCCACCCATAACAGCAGCAAGCGTTATAATTACTTCCGTTTCATAATCATCAATACTTTTTAATAATCGGTAGGTAATCCAACCTATAATCAATCCAAGAATAATTCCACCAACAACCTCTACTAAAAATAATTCAGCAATATTACCAAAAGAGATTTCAGCACCACCACTTGCAATTTGATATATTGTTAGAAAAATGACAACACCTACTCCATCATTAAATAAAGATTCTCCAACAATCTTTGTTTCTAGGTTTTTTGGAGCTCCTACTTTTTTCATAATTCCTAAAACTGCAATAGGATCTGTTGGAGATATTAATGCTCCAAAAAGCAGGCAATAGATAAAATCTACATCGAGATTTAATACCTTAAGTGCATAAAAAACGAGTACTCCAACCAAAAATGTTGAAATTAGCGTTCCAAGAGTTGCAAAAATTAATACTGGTTTTCGTTGAATTTTTAATTGCTGAAAGTTCGTATGTAATGCGCCTGCAAACAGTAGAAAACTTAACATTACATCTAAAAGTACCGTTTTAAAATCGATACTTGTAATGAGTTCTCTTTCTTTAAGTAGCAAGGTATCATCAAAATAACTTAGTACAAAAACAGCCAACGTAAACAGTATGGTTATCAACATTAAACCAATAGAATTTGGCAATTTTAAAAACCTTGTGTTTATATAGCCAAACCCAGCTGAAAGCACTATTAAAACGGTTGCAATTAAAAAATAATTCATCTTAATTTATAAAAATTTTTTTATAGATCGTATCACTCCATAATGAATACCTTCGTGAAAGTTGTTAAACGCAATCGCACTCTCTATAGAATTTAAAACAAAACCTGTACTTGTTGGGTATTCTGTGTAATTCTCAAAAATTCCTGCTTCAAAATCTTCTTGCAACGTATCTGGCAATCCTAACAGTAATTCTTTTACTTCCTCAAACTCTTCTTCTGTAAAGTTCTTTGTTGGAAAAGTTCCTTTTTTATACTCTTCGATTAACTCATCTGGACATAGACAATTCAAACCAGAAAGTTTGTATTGTAAAACTTGTTGTGTAACGACTAAATGCGCTACATTCCAAGCAATATTATTCTTAAAACCTGCTGGAATTGTGTGAATTTGGTCTAAAGTTAAACCTTCTAATTCTTTTATAACTAAATCGCGAGATTTTCTTAAAACATCGAATTGTGTCTTCATTTTTATGTTTATTTTTGAATGAACAAATATAATTGATTAATATGAAGAAAGTCTATTTTTTACAAACATGTGATACTTGCAAACGCATCTTAAAAGAAGTAAATACAGATGGTTTTGAGAAACAAGAAATAAAAGGTAATCCTATAAATGTTGCTCAATTAGAAGAAATGCATCAACTTTCTGCTAGTTATGAAGCATTATTTAACAAACGAGCAAAACTATATAAAGCGATGGATTTGAAAAACCAAGATATTTCTGAGGCAGATTACAGACAATACCTATTAAATGAGTATACTTTTTTAAAACGTCCGGTTTTTATTGTTGATAAAGAAATATTTATTGGAAATAGTAAAAAAGTTGTCGCAGAATTAAAAGAGAAGATTGGTTAAACCTTCTCTGTTAATTTTTTTATTTTGATGAAACGTTAATATCTGAAGAAGCAATCATCGCTGCTAATTCATCTTTTGTAATTTTGGTTTTCAAACCAAACAAAACAAGTTTATCAGTATTACTATTTGCTTTTATAATAATTTCTCTGATGTAGTTAGTCTTTTCAATAAAAAACAATGCTGCTTTACTCCCATTTTCTTTTACGCGAGCAAGTGTTTTAAAATTGTTTTTTCTACTGAATTTTCTAAAGTCTTTTGAAATAGTATTGTCTTCATTATCAAAAATCATTAATTTAAAATCACTCGATTTTTTAATGATATTCATTAAATCTCCGTCATTTTCATCATCTAAAAAAGAACCTGCCAATGATGCTGATAAATTGATTGAAAATGTAGATTGCTCTTTATTTATTTTATAGAATTTCTCAAACGCTACCTCTTGTGCAGAAATTGTTGTCATAAGAAGTGTAAAGAAAATTATTGCTAATTGTTTCATAATAGTCGGTTTTAATTTAAGACGACTACCAACAACGTTTGTTACAAATCTTATTTTAATGATTAATTTGATAGGTATACTCCTATTAAGTTTTCTGTTTCCTTTGGTGCTTTCAAACCTATAAAAAACATTACTTTCAATCGATTTATATCGATAGGATAATTGCACAAATTCTATAAAATAATATCTAAATTTTGTATTTTCGCAAACTAAATAATAATTTTATGTTTTCTAAAAAAGCGAATGCTATTTTTATTGATGCTATTGAAACTTACAAAAGTAAAAATGAGTTAGAGCAAAAATGTGTAAATCCATTTGATAAAAACACAGATTTAATCGATTTTCTATTGTTTGAAAAATGTTGGATAGATGCGATACAATGGGCTTATGAAGACATTATTAGAGACCCTAATATTAACGCCGAAGATGCTTTAGTTTTAAAGAGAAAAATTGATGCTTCTAATCAAGTAAGAACCGATACGGTAGAATATATTGATAGCTATTTTTTAGATAAGTATGCAACAATTGCTTTAGAAAAAGATGCGACTATTAATTCTGAAAGTCCGGCTTGGGCAATTGATAGATTGTCTATTTTAGCGTTAAAAATTTATCACATGCATTTAGAAACTGTTAGAGAAGACGCTTCTGAAGTACACAAACAAAACTGTACTAAAAAATTAAATGTTTTATTAGATCAACGTAACGATTTATCTACGGCTATAGACGACTTATTAGTAGATATCTCAAAAGGAAAAAAATACATGAAAGTTTACAAACAAATGAAAATGTATAATGATGCTGAATTAAATCCTGTTTTAAGAGCTTCTAAATAGTTTTTTTTGACTGATATTAAAACTCATATACTGGTTATTCGTCTCTCTGCAATGGGAGATGTCGCCATTTTGGTTCCTGTATTAGAGGCTTTACTAAAACAAAACCCTTCTCTTAAAATCACCGTTTTAACACAGCCCTTTTTTACGCCAATTTTTAAGAATCTAAAAAACGTAGTTGTATTTCCTGTAGAAAAAAAAGGAAAACACAAAGGTTTTTTAGGTTTGTTTAAATTATATAAAGAGCTTAAAAAACATCATTATACTGCAATAGCAGATGTACACAATGTTTTACGAAGTCGTGTTTTAAAACTTTTTTTCTTTGGAAAGAATTTCATCCAAATAGACAAAGGGAGAAAAGAAAAAAAAGAATTGATCTCTAAGAAAAATTTCAAACAACTGAAGACTTCTCATGAACGTTATGCAGATGTTTTTAGAAAACTTGGTTTTAAGATTGATTTAACGCACCCAACATTTCCTGAAAAAGGAATTTTACCTTCTAAAATTAAAGACTACATAGAAGTTTCACAGCATAAAAAAATTATTGGTATTGCTCCTTTTGCAGCGCATAAAAGCAAAATGTACAGTTTAAAAAAAATGAAAACTGTTGTAGAACAGCTTTCTAAAGAATATTTAATTCTACTATTTGGTGGTAAAAATGATATTGAAAGTCTAGATAATTTAGCAAGTAACAACAACGTTTTATCTGTTGCAGGAAAACTAACTTTTTCTGAAGAATTAGACACTATTTCTAACTTAGACTGCATGCTTTCTATGGATTCTGGAAATGCACATTTGGCGGCAATGTATGGCGTAAAAGTAATTACTATTTGGGGCGTAACGCATCCTTTTGCTGGTTTTGCTCCATTTAATCAACCCAGAGATTATGCAATTCTTCCCGATTTAGAAAAATTCTCAAAAATTCCTACTTCAATTTATGGAAACAAATATCCTGATGACTATTTATTAGCAGCAGATAGTATTTCTCCAGAAAAAATAATTAAAAAAATTAAAAGCGTGCTTTAAGCAAATCTACGTTCTATAATAGCTGTTAAACGATTTTCTAATTCTTCTTGTTCAGACCAATTATAATCTGGTTTCACCATTTTAGTAATAAATTTTTTCGCCTCTTTTTCTGTTTTAAAAGTATTTAATTGAGAAATTACTCTATTAAAATCTTCTTGACTCCCTTCAAATAAATTCTTTACAAAAGCAATTCTATCATTCAACCCAATCTGAATATTGGTTTGCAATTTATCATTTAAAGAAGTTGGTTTTAGAGGTTCAAACAGGTTCGCCATTACATCTACAGGAATTGTATCTTGTAATTCTTCCTCTAAAGTTAATGCTTTAAAACCACCAACATCTTTAGGGTCATCCTTAAAATTAGTTGGTTTTGTATCTCCAAAAATAAGGCCTTCTAAACCATCAAAAGGCTGTTCTATTTCGTCTTCTTTTTCAACTTCTAAATATTCGTTCGTTTCTTCTTCTGCTTCTGCTTCAATTTCTTTTCCAGTTTCTTCTTTCTTTTGCTCAATTTTTACGGTATTAAAATCCTCATCAGCAAAGTCTTCACCAGAAAAATCATCTCCTATTTCTGCGGCTAAATGTTCATTTTCAACATCTAAATATTCAGTAACTAAAGTTCGCTTAACAGGTTCTGGTTTTTTAACATCTTCTACTTCATTAGAAATTAAATTTTTCTTCTCGTATCCTTTTTCAACAATAGAAGTTAGTTCTTCTTTTGTTTGTTTTGAATTTGGAGTGGAGTTCACATACTCTTCAACGAATGCTAGGACAGATAATTTCTCGTAAATCTCCTTCGATTTCTGTTTTAATAAGAACACGTTTTCTTTATTTTTCATCTGTAAGATGCTGTGCGCTAAACTTATTAAATCGGCTTCTAATTTTTTGTGCATAAGTTGTAAGTTGAAGTTGAGTTTTACTCGTAAATATTCATAAATTTGTTGAACACCAAAGTAACAAATAATTTAAATTTCTAAAGCCTAAAATTACAAAATGTTTCTTGAAAATACAGTAAATCATACAGAACAATTTGGTTGGATTGAAGTGATCTGCGGCTCGATGTTTTCTGGTAAAACAGAAGAACTTATTAGACGTTTAAAACGTGCACAATTTGCAAAACAAAGTGTAGAAATTTTTAAGCCTTCTGTAGATACTCGTTATGACAATGATGAAGTTGTTTCTCATAATGACAATAGAATACGCTCTACACCTGTTCCTGCAGCTGCAAATATTCGTCTTTTAGCAAACAATATTGATGTTGTTGGTATTGATGAAGCTCAATTTTTTGATGATGAAATTATAGCCGTTTGCAATGACTTAGCAAATAGAGGTATTCGCGTAATTGTAGCTGGTTTAGATATGGATTTTAAAGGAAACCCTTTTGGGCCAATGCCAGCCTTAATGGCTACTGCAGAATATGTTACCAAAGTACATGCTGTTTGCACACACACTGGTAATTTAGCACATTATAGCTTTAGAAAAGCCAAAAACGATAATATTGTAATGTTGGGTGAAATGCAAGAATATGAGCCGTTAAGTAGGGCTGCATATTACAAAGCTTTACAAAAACAAAAAGAAATTATTTTATCTGTAAAAGATATTGAACCTAATTTAAATGATACTGAATAACAATTAACATAACAATGAATAATCACGTTACTGTTTTAGAGATTGATGGAAATGCGTTAATACACAATCTAAATTATTTCAAGCAAAAATTACAACCAGAAACAAAAATTTTAGCTGTTGTAAAAGCTTTTGGTTATGGTAGTGATGCCGTTCAAATTGCAAAATTCTTAGAAGACAAAGTAGCTTATTTTGCTGTTGCATACACACATGAAGGGATCGCTTTACGTGAAGCTGGTGTAAAAACGCCTATTTTAGTTCTACATCCTCACCTTCAAAATTTACAATCTCTAATCGATTATAGACTAGAACCAAGCTTATATAATTTTAATATTTTTAATGCTTTTTTAAAACTAGCAGATGAAGCTCCGTTAATGAATTACCCTGTTCATATAAAATTTAATACAGGTTTAAATAGGTTGGGTTTCTGGCACACAGATGTTCCTAAAATTTTATCTGAATTAAAAGAAACCAATCATATAAAAGTACAATCGCTGTTTTCTCATTTGGCTGCAAGTGAAGATTTAGAAGAGAAAGACTTTACCATCAATCAAATTAATAATTTCGCATACATTGTTCAGCAATTCTATAAACATTTAGGATATGAACCAATGTTGCATATTTTAAATACTTCTGGTGTTGTTAATTACCCAAAAGCACAATTTGATATGGTTCGAATTGGTATTGGTTTGTATGGTTTTGGGAATGATGAAAAAGAAACGGATCAATTAAAAAACACCCATAATTTAAAATCAATTATTTCTCAAATTCACGTGATTAAACCAGGAGAAACAGTTGGTTACAACAGGGCATTTGTAGCCAAAAGAATTACAAAAACAGCGACAATACCTATTGGTCATGCAGATGGTTTATCTAGAAAATTAGGCAACAAGAAAGGTTTTGTGCTTATCAACAATCAAAAAGCACCAATTATTGGTAATGTTTGTATGGATATGATTATGGTGAATGTAACGAAGATTTCTTGTAAAGAAGGTGATGAAGTGATTATCTTTAACAACCAGGAAATGATACAAAACATTGCAGATATTTCTGAAACTATTGTGTATGAAACTTTAACGGCAATTTCTCCACGTGTTAACAAAATGTTAAAGGAATAGATTTTTTTATTACTTTTGTAACATAATTAACTAATTAAAATACACTAGAATGGGAATGCTTAAAGAATTTAAAGACTTTGCAATGAAGGGAAACCTTGTTGATATTGCAGTAGGTTTTGTTATGGGTGCAGCTTTTAAACAAGTTGTTACTTCTTTTACAGGAGGAATTGTTTCTCCGTTAATTGGCTTAATATTTAATGCTGATCTTAAAGATTTAAAATACATTGCTAAAGAAGGCGTTGTAGATGAAGCGGGAAAAGTTGTTGGTGAAGTTGCCATTTTATATGGAGATTTCTTAACAAACGTAATCGACTTTATTATTGTGGCTTTTGTAATGTTTATGATTGTAAAAGGTTTAAACAACATGAAGAAAAAAGAAGAACCAGCTCCAGCAGCAGCTCCTGCAGGACCAAGTCAAGAAGAATTGTTAGCACAAATTAGAGATTTGTTGGCTAAAAAGTAAAAGACCTTTTTATAAAATATTTAAAATCCTGGGTAATTACTCAGGATTTTTCTTTTTCAATATTTAAGAAATATAGAAATAAGCTTAATCTGCATAAATTTTTTCAAAAAGGGCTTTGTATTTTTCCTTGATAATTTTTCGTTTAGGCTTTAATGTAGGTGTTAAATGTCCCGCTTCAATAGTCCATTCGTCTGGTGTAATCTCAAATTTCTTGATTCTTTCCCACTTTCCTAAGCCTTCATTATTTAGATCGATATCTTCTTGAATTCTTGTTCTAAGTTTTAAATCTGAAGTTACATCTATAATTGTATGCTTATTTTGTAATGCCCAATCTTTAACAAACTCATAGTTGATTTGGATTAGTGCAGCAGGCATTTTATAACCTTCCCCAATAACCATAATCTGTTCTATAAAACTAGACTGTTTCATTTTATTCTCAATGATGGAGGGCGCAATATATTTACCTCCAGAAGTCTTAAACATTTCTTTTTTACGATCTGTAATCGTTAAAAAACCGTCTTTACAGATTTCACCAATATCTCCTGTGTGAAAAAATCCGTCATTTATAGCTTCCGTCGTTTTTACCTCATTTTTGTAATATCCTTTTAAAACATTTTTTCCTTTTATTAGAATTTCTCCATCTATAGCAATTTTGACTTCTAAACCTGGCATTGGCTTTCCTACGGATTTTAAACGCGTTTCTCCTTTTTTATATCCGTTTAAGGAGATTACTCCCGAAGATTCGGTCATTCCGTACCCTTCATAAATTGGCAAACCTGCCGCTGTAAATATTTTTATCAATCGATCTTGTAATGGTGCAGATCCTGAAACTAAGAATTTTATATTTCCGCCAAAAATTGCGCGCCATTTACTAAAGATGAATGTATCTGCTATTTTATGTTTCAAACCTCTTTTTTGATCTATTTCTGTGTTTTCTGCTACACGAACAGCCCAAAAGAACAATCCCTTTTTTATACCTGAAAGTTCGTTTCCTTTCGCTATAATTTTATCAAATATTTTTTCTAATAATCGCGGTACAATGGGTAAAAAAACGGGTTTTACTTCTTGTAAATTATCGACTAATTTATCTAGGGATTCCGCAAAATAAACTTGAAACCCCATATAATGATAGTAATACATAACCAAGCGCTCAAAAACATGACTTACAGGCAAATAACTTACAACAGACTGATATGGCTCGTCTAAATCTAATAGTTCCTTACAAGTTATAACCGCGTGCACCAACTCTTGGTGCGTTATCATAACACCCTTTGGCACTCCTGTTGTACCAGAAGTATAAATAATAGTTGCTAGATTTTTTGCTGTTATTTTTGATTTTCTTTCGACAACTTCTAATTGATGAGTATTCTTTTTTCCTGATGCTAATAAAGCTTCCCAATTTGTATCGCAAACGGAAGTATCAAAACTAAAAATAGTAGTTACTTGTGTCTTTTCTTGAACAGATGCTACTTTATCAAATAAATCTTTATTGGAAACAAAACATAATTTGGAATCGGAATGATTCAATATAAATTCGTAATCACTTAAAGACAATGTAGCATATAAAGGCACGCTAATAGCGCCTACTTGAAAAATAGCCATGTCTAAAATATGCCATTCTACACAATTTTTTTCCGTTACAACGGCAATTTTATCATCTGGCTTAATTCCTAATTCTATTAAAGCATTGCTAATTATTGCAATTTGATTACAATATTCTTGCGTACTCAAAGCAACCCACTTTCCTCCTATTTTTGTATTAAATGCGTTGTCTTGCGGAGTATGTTTTAATTGATATGCTGGTAAATCGAATAAGCGCGTTAAGTTTTTAGGCATCATACAGTAGGTTTAGGAATTAACTGAAGGTTTTGAAGGGAGAATTATACGTTTTTATCGTTTTGTTTTTTATTGTAGTTTCTTTAAAAACTGCACGTTCTTGTAAGTGTTTATTGTTGCTTACTTCTTCTATTTCTAAAATTGGTGATAAGCAGGTATCATAATTTTTACTTAAACAAGCCCATTCGTCTCTTGTTTTAGATTTAAAAAGCTGCTCTAACTCTTTCTGAGGAAAGATGCCACTCATAAGTTCTCTCTCTGTTTTTGCTTTCCATGCTGGTTTTTCAACCATTTCACAGAAGGCATTCCAAAATTTAAGTTCTAGAGCACCTAGAGCAATCCACTTTTTATCTAAACATTCATACACATTATAATTTACAAGCATTCCGCTTAACATAGGTGCTTTTTTATACGATGCTCCACCTTGTAACATTCCGTGTGCAATAGCATTTAAAGGAATTGTTGCATCCAATAAACTAAGATCTATATACTGAGGTTTTTTCTGAGTTTTCTGAGCTAACAAGCCAGAAGTACATGCCGAAAGTAACATATAAGAACCTCCTGCTATGTCTGCAATCTGAAAACCAGGAATAACAGGTTTCCCTTTTTCATCTCTGTTTAAATCTAATAATCCTGCAGTTGCTAAATAATTAATATCATGACCCGCTTTTGTATGTAAGCCTCCATTTTGTCCATAACCAGTTACTGAGACATAGACAATATTGGGATTTATCTTCTTTATCGTTTCAAAATCTAACTTAAAACTAGTCATTGCTCCTGGACGAAACTGTTCTATTAAAACATCCGAAGATGCAATTAAATCCAATACTTTTTGATACCCTTCTTCTGTTTCATAGTCTACAATAACTTGTTCTTTAGAATGATTCAGCGTGTGAAAAATAGTAGAATTATCATCTATTTTAGGATCATAAAATCGAGTGTAATCTAATCGTTTCGGACTTTCAATTTTAATAACTTTAGCACCTAACTGACTTAAAAGATGTGTTCCTAAAGGTCCTGGAAGTAATCGTGTAAAATCAACAACGGTAACACCTTGTAGTGGTTTTGTTTCTTGCATTAATTTTCTATTTGATGTATAAAATCTATAATTTCTTGAGGCATTGTTATTTTTGATTATTGCACTTGCTTAACTATTTCTTTTTTTGCTTACGCATTGCCTTCATTTGAGCAAACAACTCTTTATACAAACCTCTAGCAACCACTAATTTCATAATTTCATTGGTTCCTGCATAAATTCTTGCAACCCGATTATCGGCATACATTTTTGCTATAGGATATTCCCACATATAACCGTAACCTCCAAATAATTGTAAACATTCATCTACCACTTTTCCGTGCATATCTGTTGCCGAAAACTTTGCCATAGAAGCGCTTTCTGCGGATAATGTATGTGCTGATAAATCTTCGGTGCAACGGTCTACAAATGCTTGGTGAATTTGTAATTGTGCTGCAACTTCGGCCAACTTAAACTGGGTATTTTGAAAACCTGCAATAGGTTGTTTAAAAGCAGTTCTTGTAGAGGTGTAATTAATTGTTTCTTCAATTGCTCCTTCTGCTCCACCAATTGATGCTAATGCTACAGACAAACGCTCGCGAGCCAACTCGGTCATCATGATTACAAAACCCTGACCTTCTTTACCTAATAAATTTTCTTTAGGCACTTTTACATTGTCAAAAAATAACTCACAAGTATCTTGGGCTTTCATTCCTATTTTTTGAAAAGGAATACCTTTTTCGAAACCGTCCCATTTGCTTTCCATGATTAATAATGAAACACCTTCTTCTGGCGTACCAACATTTGTTTTTACAGCAATAATTGCCATATCACATAAATAGCCATTTGTAATAAATGTTTTTTGCCCGTTTACCAAATAATGATCTCCTTTATCTACCGCTGTTGTACGTAATGCTTGCAAATCGGATCCGCAATTAGGTTCTGTCATTCCAATAGCTGTAATTATTTCTCCAGTTGCCATAATTGGTAAATATTGCTCTTTTTGAGCAGCTGTTCCCCATTTTAAAATATAAGGTGCAACAATGTCTGAATGCAATGAAAAACCAGGTCCACTAATTCCTTTTTTAGCCATTTCTTCAATAAACAAAGCGCTAAAGCTAAAATCTAATCCAGAACCTCCATAAGCTTCTGGCATATCCATACAAAGTAAGCCTAGTTCTCCAGCTCTTTTCCAGATTTCTCTGCTTACCATTCCTTCTTTTTCCCAAGCTTCCATTTGAGGTGCTAACTCATTTTTAATAAAATCTTGAATCATTCCTTGCATCATTTTATGTTCTTCTGATGCGTATATTTTTCGTTCTAATAATACGTTTTGTAACATGGTTTCTTTATTTTGTTATTAAGACTCATTTAGTTTTTATAAAATACACGACCTGTTCCTGCTTCTTTAATACGCTCTAAAAGTGATTCTGGCAATTGAAAACGCTCTCCATGCTTTTCAGCTAAACCAGCAGCGTATTCTTTAAATTGTTGCGCGCCTATATAATCTATGTAAGACATTACGCCTCCTGTATAAATTGGAAAACCGAGGCCTAATATAGAGCCAATATCTGCATCTTTAGGCGCTGTTAAAACGCCACTATCTAAACATTTATACGAATCGATTACCATTGCGAATAACAAACGTTTACCTACCTCTTCTTCGTCATATGCTGCTTTAACAGGATAAATAGTACTCCATTCTTTCCAAAGGTATTTTTTGGCTCCTTTTGGGTATTCATAAAATCCTTTGCCTTCTTTTTTTCCTGTTCGTTGATGTGTTGTTACAATTGTTTCAATTGTTTTTTCTAACTCTTTCTCGAAGACTGATAACGTAGGATCTTCTCCCATAATATCTAACATTAACTTCAGATTTACTTCATCTGAAATTGCTAAAGGACCAACTGGCATTCCTATTTTCTTTGCTACATTTTCTATAACTGCTGGCGGAATTCCTTCTGTTAACATAGCAATACCTTCGTTTACAAATTTTCCGAAGACACGCGAAGTAAAAAATCCTCGTCCATCATTCACAACAATTGGTACTTTTCTTATTTTAGTTACATAATCTATCGCTGCAGCTAAAGTTTCATCAGACGTTTCTTTACCTACAATTACCTCCACTAAAGGCATTTTATCCACCGGAGAAAAGAAATGCAACCCTATAAATTTATCTGATCTAGACGATGCTTTTGCTAAGGTTGAAATAGGAATTGTGGATGTATTACTTGCATACACAACAGCAGGATTTATAACTGCTTCTGTTTCTTTTGTAACGCGATTTTTTAGTTGTTCATTTTCGAAAACAGCTTCAATAATTAAATCACATTCTTTTAAATCGGAAACAGTATCCGAAGGAATAATATGATCTAAAATTACAGCAGATTTTTCTTCTGTAGTTCTTCCTTTCGCTATTTTATGTTGCTCTATGCTTGCGGCATATCCTTTTCCTCTTTGGGCTCCTTCCATAGAAACATCTTTTAGAACCACATCTAATCCTGCTTTCGCAGAAACATACGCAATTCCTGCGCCCATCATTCCTGCTCCTAAAACACCCACTTTTTTGAATGTTGCAGGCTCAAAGCCTTTGGGTTTTGCCTTTCCTTTTGCTGCATCACCAATAAAAATGAAAGATGCTCTTATAATATTTTTTGTCTCTTTGCTAAATAACGTATCAACAAAATAACGCGCTTCTACTTCTAACGCATTATCAATTTCTGTAGAACCACCATGATATATTGCACTTAACACATTTTTAATATGTGGCATATTACCATGCGTAGTTTTGTATGCCATTGCATTAGAAACTGAGTAAAATTCTGTAATACCAGATACTTGTCCGATACCATTTGGCGTTCCAGGAACTACAAAATGCTTGTCGTCCCAAGGTTGTTTTACTTCCGGATTGTTAAGAATCCATTCTTTTGCCAAAGCATTAATATCTTCTTCTGGGCTACAAATCTGATTGACTAATTTGTCTTTTAAGGCTTGTGTTGCAGATAATTTTCTAGATTGTGTAATGTATTCTATGGTTTTTCTAGCACCTAACATTCTTAAAAAACGTTGCGTTCCTCCCGCTCCAGGGAATAAACCAACAGAACATTCTACCAATCCTATTTTATTTTTTGGGTGATTGGTCATGATTCTATAATTACACGCCAATGCAATTTCTAAACCACCACCTAAAGCTAATCCGCTCATTGCAGCTACTACTGGTTTTGGTGAAATTTCTAATTGCCGCATGGCGTGATGCGTTTTCATTAGCATCTCAAAGCAATCTTGTTTCGATTTATCGTAGTTTAAAAACCATTTTAAATCTCCACCAGCAATAAAATCTCTTTTTGCTGAATTGATAACAATTCCTTTAACAGCGTTATCTGTAATTGCTTTATCTACTGCAGAAAAGAACTCTACAATGGTAGCTTCGTTCATTATGTTTACAGGAGAATCAGCTACATCCCAAGTAATAAAAGCAATTCCGTCTGTGTCTATTGAATATTTTATATGTTCCATTTTATCTTTTTTTTAGCGATTATACACGTTCGATTATTGTAGCGATTCCCATTCCCCCACCAACGCAAAGTGTTGCTAAAGCAGTAGTTTTATCTTGCTGTTCTAATTCATCTAAAGCGGTTCCTAGAATCATACAACCTGTTGCACCTAAAGGATGTCCCATTGCAATTGCACCTCCATTTACATTTATAATGGAATGGTCTATTTTCATGTTTTCCATTAAACGTAAAGGCACTACTGCAAAAGCCTCGTTTACTTCCCATACATCAATATCTGAAGCTGTCATTCCTGCTTTTCGTAATGCTTTTTTAGTCGCTGGAGTTGGACCTTCAAGCATAATTAAAGGTTCTGTACCGATAATACTTCCCATTTTAATTTTCGCTCTTGGTGTTAATCCTAATTTCTCTCCAATTTCTTTAGTTCCAATTAGCATTAATGAAGCACCATCTACCAAACCAGAAGAATTACCTGCGTGATGTACATGATTTAAACGTTCTATTTCTACATATTTATCTAACGCTGTTTGGCTAAATAACATCTCGCCCATTTTTTCGAAAGCAGGATTTAATTTACCCAAACCTTCTAAAGTGGTGTTCGAACGAATGTATTCGTCTTTTGCTAAATGTGTTAATCCGTTGATATCTTTAACCGGAATAATCGATTTATGGAATGCATTTTTAGACCAAGCTGCTGTTGCTCTTTTTTGAGATTCTAGCGCAAAATTATCCACATCGTTTCGTGAATACCCATATTTAGTGGCAATTAAATCTGCAGAAATTCCTTGTGGTACAAACTTACCAAAAGCAGCATCTGGTTCCATAACCCAAGCAGAACCGTCAATACCCATTGGTACTCTAGACATCGATTCTACGCCACCTGCAATAATTAAATCTGACCAACCAGATCTTACACGAGCTGCCGCTTGATTTACAGCTTCTAAGCCAGAAGCACAATATCTATTTAAAGAAACTGCGGCTAAATGATCTCCGTAATTAGCAACTTGTGCCGCTACTTTGGCAATATTACCACCTTGCTCACCTGCTTGTGTTACACAACCCAAAACCAAATCTTCTACATAAGAAGTATCTAGGTTATTACGCTCTTTTATTGCAGAAAGCAATGTTGTTACTAATTGTACTGGACTTACTTGAGATAAGCCTCCTGTTTTTTTTCCGATTCCTCTTGGTGTTCTTACAGAATCATAAATGTATGCATCCATTCTATCAAATTATTTTAAGGTTACTAAGTGGTAACATAATAGATAAAAAAAATATGTGACCGTATGGTTACAAACTTACACTAAAGTTTTATATTTGTCAAATAAAATAATTTAAAAAATAATTAACAATAAATTTCACTAGAAAAACAACATATTTAAAACTTTAATAACCAGCATAATATTACTAAAATAAATTTATGAAACCTACTTATTTAGAAGAAAACAGTAATTTTGATTATACCTCTGAAGGCATTAAAAATTTAATTGAAAAAATAGATGATGGTAATTCTGATGCCACTCCTTTAGATTTTACGTTAAAAGCGTATTATTATATTAGAGATACTTGGCCATATAATCCATATCGCATTAGTTTTATTGAAAAAGATTGGAAAGCATCTGAAATTTACAAACGCACCTCAGGTCATTGTTTGGATAAAGCAATACTTTTAATAACTGTTTTACGTGCAAAAAATATACCTGCTCGTTTAGGTTTATCAAAAGTAAAAAATCATATT
Organism: Polaribacter sp. ALD11; assembly: GCF_002831685.1. Lineage (NCBI taxonomy): Bacteria > Pseudomonadati > Bacteroidota > Flavobacteriia > Flavobacteriales > Flavobacteriaceae > Polaribacter > Polaribacter sp. ALD11. The sequence goes on from NZ_CP025119.1 coordinate 1,878,695, forward strand.
GCTGTTGAAGATATTTTAGAAAAATTTGGTAACGATGTTTTGGTACCACATGGTTATGTCGAATTATTCTTAAACAATAAATGGGTAAAGGCTACTCCGGCTTTCAATAAAACATTATGTAAAAAACTGCAGGTAACTCCGTTAGATTTTGATGGAATAAACGATTCTTTATTTCAATCTTATGATAATTCTGGTACAAGAGACTTTATGGAATATTTAGAAGATTATGGTACCTTTGACCACGTTCCACTACCTTATATGTTAGCTTTAATGAAGGAAACTTATCCTGCATTAAGAGAAAACAAGTTTGAATTAGGAATGGTATTAAACCTAGCTAAATTATAATGAAAAAAGACAGAGCTGCTACTGAAGCGAAAATATATGAGAGTTTTTTGAGCCTTTTGGAAGAAAAAGGACCGCAAGCAGTTGGTATTAATGCCATCGCTAAAAAAGCTGGTGTTTCTAAAGAACTAATCTATCGTTATTTTGGAGGCTTACAAGGATTACTACTTCAACTTGCAAAAAAAGGAGATTTTTTTAAATCGATGTTATCTCTTCAAAATAAAGATTTAGAAACAGTTGAAGGTGTTAAAGAGTTTGCAAAAGCGGGAACAAAAGAACTTCGTGAAAATAAACTAACGCAAGAAATTTTACGCTGGCAATTGTTAGAGAACAATGAGGCAACACACGATTTATTTAAATTTAGCAATCAACAAATAGATAAAGTGTTTTCAATTTCTAATAAAGACAGTTCTCTTAACCATGCGTTTCAATTAATGATTGGTGGTTATGTTTATTTTACGCTCTTGTCTAAATTTAATAAAACTTTTATTACTACAGATTTAACTTCTCCGGAATCTTGGGAGAACTTCGATAAAGCCATCGAAAAAACAATTGATTTATTTAATAAATAATTTGTAAGAGTCGCTCATATTTTTTTTTATTGAAAAACATAAGTAAACTGCATTGCAACAGATTTCCTGAAAAAATAAAACATATTATAAAGTCACCAGTTAGAATGAAGTAAGATAAAATCGCATAAATCTGATAATGTTATCGTCCATGAGCTATAAAATATAATATTTTATCTCAAATTGGTAAAACTTTTCTTACATAAAAATCTTTAGTTTGCTATAAAAAATAACGCAAGTTGATTTTGACAATTCAGAAACCTTACGGAAACCCGTAGGTTTTTTTTATGAATAGAAAGTAACTTTGAAATTAATTGCAATCAAACTTAAAAACCATGAATAAACACGTACTACAATCTCAAATTAAATCAACCGGAACCGCTTATTTATTGTTTCTATTTCTTTTTGGTACTCATTATGCTTATCTCGGAAAGTGGGGTGTTCAATTTTTATTTTGGGTTACGTTGGGTGGCCTTGGGTTTTGGGCATTCATAGATCTTTTTACAATTTCAGGAAAAGTTGAAAGACATAATGCGGAAATATATAGACAGATAGAGAAAATTGAGAAGAGAGAAAGAGAAGACGATCAAGCAAGACAATTAGCGATGATTTCTGCTGTGAAAGGAAATTAAAGTAAAAAAGCTATAAACCAATGATTTACAATTATATTTATTATATTTATTTTTGAAATAAGAAAAAAAAATAATCTAAAAAGTTAAAACCTGCTTGAAATAGATCTAATCTATTTTATGTATCAAAATTTATAAATTTTGATGTAAAAGTAGCTTCCAAAACAAGCATGAAAATTAAAAAAGCTTTCTCCGACTACTTTAAGAATAAGACGTCTTATATTACTTTCTTTCTTATCTGTGGCATTCTATTAAACACCTACGCAGATTTAAGTAATTCAAGATTATTTGATTTTTCGGAAGGTTTATCTGCAACTACTTCTGTAAGTAAAACCAATATTTGCTTAGATGAATCTGTTTCTATTACTTTTGAAGGTTCTGGAGGCACAGCTCCATATACTTTTACTTACAAATTAAATGATATTGAGCAAACTCCTGTTAGATCAGATAATGTAAACTCTAAAACCATAACTTTAGTTGGTACTTCTTTAGCAAATTATAAATATAAATTAATAAAAGTTAAAGATGCTACATCTACTGAACTAAGTCTAAACATAGAAAAAACCATAAAAGTAAACGCACCGCCAGTTGCAAAATTCTCTTTTAATAATGATAATGCTTGTTCGGGAGAAACAATACAATTCAATAATAACAACTCTGAAATAGGCTCTTTATCTTATAGCTGGAATTTTGGTGATGGAACTGCCATATCTACAAAAGAAAACCCTACTCATGTTTTTGATGCACTTGGTTGCGGAACCAAAACATTTAATGTTACATTAACAGTAACTGATGAAAATGGATGCTTTTCTTCAGAATCTAAATCTATTACTGTAAAAGAAAAGCCCGGTATTAGGTTTAGAGACCAAATTACTGGTTTAGATGAATTTAGTAATTGTGATAATGCTTCATCAACAGACCCAAATTATAATGTAATAGTAGAAAATATTTCTAGTAATACTTGTATAGACTCCTTATTTATAGATTGGGGAGATGGCACAACAACAACTTCTGCAAGTTTCCCTGCAAATCATACTTATGCAACTATTGGTGTTTTTACAATGACAATCTCTGCAGATGGAACTAATGGATGTAAAAATAAAGTTTCTTATCAAGTAAAAAATGTCACAAATCCTGGTGGAGGTTTTGCAAGTCCAGGTAATACAAGTAATTTATGCATCCCCGAAAATGAATTAAAAACAAATGAATTAAATTTTGGAATTACAAGTTGGGGTGAAAATTCAATAGGAACAGAATATATTGTAGATTATGGTGATGGTATAACAAAAACTTATACTCAATCTCAATTGGTAGCTTCTACTTATTATAATGCTTCAGACCCTAAAAATTCAACAACATTTCCTACACCACACTCATATAGTATTGGAAGTTGTCTAGAAACTAATGGAGAGTTTATCGCTACATTAACAATCAGAAATGCTTGTGATAGTACAAAAATAACAATAGACAATATTATAGTTTTAGAAAAACCCGAAGTTGATTTTGATGTAGTAAATAAAAGTTGTATCAAAAAAAGTATTTTTTTTGACAACAAAACGATTGTTACTGATGGAGTTAATTGTGTCAAAAATGTAGATTTTATATGGGATTTTGGTGATGGTACAATTGTGAAAAGATTTTCTGTAGACTCTGCATTAGATGAAAACCACACCTACACATCATCTGGTACATATACAGTGAGTTTAACAATTCAAAGCTTTTGTTCTCCAGATAAAAAAACAATTACAAAAGAAATCTGCATAGAACCAGAAATCACACCTGTTTTTTCTGTCGATAAAGAAGAAGGTTGTATTCCTCTCTCTATTTTAACTATGAACAATACAACTGAAGCAGGTAAATGTAATGACCCTACTTATGAATGGTCTGTTTTATATACTGCTGATAATTGTGGAACAATTTCAAATTGGGATTTTACAAATGGTACAAATAAAAATTCAGAAAATCCAGAATTCATATTTAATAATCCAGGGAAATACACACTAAAGCAAAAAATAACTACAGAATGCGGAATAAAATCTACCACAAAAATAATTGATGTAAAAAAACCACCAACAGTTAATATTCAAAAAATTATTGATGCTTGTGGGAATACAACAATTAACCCAAAAGCAATTATAGAAAACTGTACTACTAACACAGCTTCATTAAGCTATAATTGGACTTTTACTGGAGGAACACCTGAAAATTCTACTGATTTAAACCCTGGAGATGTTGAATATAATACACCAGGAGTTTATAAAATAACTCTAGAAGTAACTAATGATTGTGGTGTTTCTAATACAGCAACCGAAGTGTTTGAAGTGTTTGAAAAACCTGTGATGACAAATACAGCCTCAACACAAGAAATTTGCTCAACTGAAAGCACTTCCGAAATCATTCTAAATACAAATAATACAAGTACAACATTTTCTTGGACTGCAATTGCTACTTCTGGTATATCAGGTTTTCTAACAAGCGGAAACTCAAATACCATACCTGCTCAGATATTAACCAACTCAGAAAATAGCGTAGGTACAGTTACCTATACTGCTATTCCTAAATTGGGAACTTGTGAAGGTGATTCAGTAAAATTTATAGTAACAGTAAATCCTGCTCCAATATTTACTACACAACCAATTTCTTCTGAAATTTGTTTGGGTGGAACTGCAACTCCTTTAAAAGTAACTTATGAAAACGGAACAGGAACACCAAAGTATCAATGGTTTTCAAATATTGATGATGATAATACTACTGGAACTAAGATTACTGGTAAAACAGATTCTAATTATACTCCGCCAGCAAATACTGTTGGAGAAATCTTTTATTATGTAGAACTTTCTTTCGCTTCTGGTGGTTGTGATAAAATTATATCAAACACAGCTAACGTAAATGTTGTTCCGCAAATAGCTGTAGATCCTGTTACTACTCCACAAACAATTTGTGTGGGTGGAACTGCAAATGAATTAGAGGTTACTTTTTCTGGTGGAAATGGAAACGCAACGTATCAGTGGTTTTCGAATACTACGAATTCAAATACAGGTGGAAGTAAAATCGATAGCGCAACAAATTCAACATTTACACCAAATTCTTTTTCTACAGATGGTACTTTCTATTATTATGCAGATATTTCTCTAAATGGAAATGGTTGTAATACTGCCACAAGTGGTGTTTTTGAAATTAATGTGCTGACAGATCCAATTATTGACACGCAACCAATTGCAAGTCAAGAATTGTGTCAGAGTGCAACACCAGTAGATTTAAACGTAACTGTTTCTGGGGGAACTACTTCTGATAAAGCATATCAATGGTATGAAACTAGCACAAATTCTATTGCTGATGCAACTCCAATTTCAGGTGAAACATCAGGTACCTATACACCATCAACTTTAACTGGGGGAACTTTTTATTATTATGCAATTGTTTCGCAAACGGAATCTGATTGTAGTGTTACAAGTGCTATTTCACAATTAAAAGTAAATGAATCACCAATATTTATCACACAACCAACTTCTTCTGAAATTTGTTTGGGTGGAACTGCAACTCCTTTAAAAGTGGCATACACAAACGGAACAGGAACGCCAACCTATCAATGGTTTTCGAATACTACAAATATAAATTCTGGAGGAACTAAAATTACAGATGAAACTACTGATACTTACAATCCGCCAACAAATACTGTTGGTAGTATTTTCTATTATGCCGAAATTTTATTTTCTAGTGGTGGTTGTAATAAAATTACATCTAATTCTGCTAGTATTATTATAAATGAAATACCTGTAATTAACGCTACAGAAATTACTGTTTATAGTGAAGACACTTTTAATTTTGATCCGAATTCTATTTTAGGAAACACGGTTCCTATGGGAACAAAATATACTTGGTCTGCCCCTAATTTTAATCCTATTGGTTCAATTTTAGGTGCTTCCGCAGAAATAACGCCACAAGATCAAATAAGTCAAACTTTAGAAAACACAGGAACATCACCTATAAAAGTTATTTATAACATTACCCCTGCAACTACAAAATGTACAGGAACTCCTTTTACGTTACAAGTTACTGTAAACCCAAACATAAACTCTAATGCTATTATTGTAAATAATACATGCTTTCAATCTAATAATGGTGCTATTTCAACAACTATTGCAGGAGGAATTCCTTTCGAAACAGGAAATCCTTATTTAATTTATTGGACTGGACCTAACGGATTTACATCAACAAATACAACTATTACAAATTTAGAAGCTGGCTTATATATATTAAAAATTGAAGATAAAGACGGATTTTCTATTACCGAAGAGTTAACAGTAACAGAACCTGCTGTTTTAGCAATCTCTAAAGATATAGAGAAAAATATTTCTTGTTTTGAAGGGAATGATGGAGCAATCGAAGTCACAATTTCTGGAGGAACATTGCCCTATACTTACAATTGGACAACTACAAATGGTAGCGGAATTATTCTTAATACAAAAAATCAAAATACATTAACAGCTGGAAATTACACATTAGAAATTACTGATAAAAACAACTGTACAAAGGCTGCCAACTTTATACTTACAGAACCAGACGGTCTAAAAATAGAATCAGTTTCTAAACAAGATATTTTGTGCTTTGGTGATGCAACTGGTGCTATTGAAATTAATCTTTCTGGCGGAACACTTATAGAAATATCTCCTGGTGTTTTTGATTACTTATACAGTTGGTCTGGTCCTAATGGGTTTACAAGTTCCTTAAAAAATATCAACACATTAATTGCAGGGACTTACACCGTAGCTGTTACAGATAATTTAGGATGTACAACGAATGCTTCTATTGTTATAAATCAATCTTCAAAAATTGAAATAAAATACACAAAAACAGATGTTACTTGTTACGGAAAAACGGATGGTTCTATTGATGTAACCGTAACTGGTGGTAAAGCACCTTATAAAATATCTTGGAGCAATCTAGCAAATGGATTCTCATTATCTAATTTATCTGCAGACACCTATATTACTACAATTACAGATGCTAATAATTGTATTGAACAAGTATCTATAACTATTGAGCAACCTATCTTCTTTATAGATCCGGTTGTAACACCAATTTCTTGTAACGGAGAAAATAATGGAGCTATAGACTTAAATTTAACTGGTGGAATAGCCCCTATTTCTGTTACTTGGAGTGATGATGCTAGTGCTGGCGTACAAAGAAATAACCTTGCTGCTGGCACGTATACTGTTATTGTTTTAGATAGCGACACGTATCAATGTCCCATAGAACAAACATTTGTCTTAACAAATCCACCAGCAATAGCTGTTTCTAGTACAGTTACAGATGCAATAGATTGTAGTATTGTTAATAGCGGAAATATAGATTTAGTTGTTTTGGGAGGAACTGCTCCTTATTCTTATAGTTGGAGTAATGGCGAAGTAACTCAAGATTTAATAAATATTTCTGCTGGAGAATATTCTGTAGAAATTAAAGATGCAAATAATTGTATGGTAACAAAACAATTTAACATCTTTAGACAAAAACCTATACAAATAGATTTTAAAGAAACAATAATAACAGACTGTGATTTAAAAATTGTGAATCGAAAAACAGAAGCTAAAGTAACAGGTGGTTTTTTACCTTACACGTATAGTTGGTCTGCAGGAACAGTTTCTGTTTTGGATAGCAGTATTATGACAACCTCTCAAAACGGTTCTTATACATTAACAATTACAGACGCTAAAGGTTGTACAAAAAGTAACTCTTTTTTAATTGATGTGCCTAAAATTGGAGATACAGATTTTAGATACAATGCTTTTGCAATTGAAAAGTATGATCTACTTTCTATAAAAGATCCTATTCAATTTACAAACCTCTCTACAGGAAATTATTCAAATGTTACTTGGAATTTCGGAGATGGCAGCCCAATTATATCCGAGGAAAACCCGATTCATATATACGACACAACCGGAACTTTTAAAATAATATTAACGGTAGAGTATGATGCAGGTTGTATTTACAAATTTGAAAGAACTGTTAATATAACTTTAGGTTACTCTTTAGTAAACCCAACAGCTTTTACGCCAAATGGAGATGGTTATAATGAAACAATAAGACCTTCTCATAGAGGCTTTATAGAGTTAGAAATGACAATTTATAATACTTGGGGAACAGCTATTTATTCTGAAAAGAACACAAATCTAAATGGCTGGAATGGTACTATAAAAGGGCAACCTGCAGAGAGTGGAAACTACGTAATGGTTGTAAGAGGCATTACCTTTTACAAGAAAGAAATTAGAACATCTACACCTTTAACACTGCTAAAATAAGATGAAGAAAATTACACTCCTATTTTTAGTTTTGGCTAGCGTACAAGGCTATACACAAGACGTTATATTTTCGCAAAACTTTCTGGTTCCAGAAACATTAAATACATCGTTTACAGGTGCAATTAGAAGCACCAAGGTTGGTGCTGTATATAGATCTCAATGGAGAAATACTGCTTTTAAAACCAACTCTAATTTCGCTTTTTTTGATACTTGGTTCGAAGGCTTTAAAACAGGAATTGGTGTTAGTTTCTTAAATCAGACAGAAAGTGCTTCAAACTATACTTTTAATCAAGTGAACTTCAATTATGCGATGGCATTTCAAATTAGTGATACTTGGTATTTTAGACCCAGTATTTCTGCGGGTTTTGGAATGAAAAATTACGGATTTCAAAATCTATTGTTAGAAGATCAAATCAATCTAAATAACAGTACTATAAATACAGCGACAATAGATCCTTTATTATTAAGTGAACAACGGAATTTCTTTGATTTTAGTTCATCAATCTTATTTAATAATGAAGATTCTTGGATTGGTTTAACAGTAAAGCATTTAAATAAACCCAATATTTCTTTAACTGAAAATGGCAATGTGCCTTTAGATGTGTTTTGGTCTGTTCATACAAAGTATTATTTGCCTTTTTTAGAAAATTATAGAACATGGTTTACGAACAAAAGTAAATTGTATCTACTATCTAATTTTATGATGCAAGGCAAGTTTAATAGATTAGATGTAGGTACACAATATGTTTTTGATGATACATTCTCTTTCGGAGTTACAGTAGCTACGTCACCAATAAAAAATAATGCTAATACTTCCTTTATAAATTCGATTAGTACTTTTGCTGGCGTTAGATGGCAAGGGTTTCGTTTTGGATATTCCTATGATTTTAACACAACAGAACTTTTAAACACAGGCGGTATTCACGAATTTTCTGTTTCTTACGATTTTGACATTAACATTAGAGCATTAGACAGGTATAAATGTGTCCCTTTTTTCTAATTTAAAAACAAGAATAAATGCTCTCTAAAATTAAAGTTGATAAAAAGTACACTTACTATTTATAGAAAATATAAAAACCTCTTCTTAATAATTAAGAAGAGGTTTTTATATTTTATTGTACAGATAAGAAGGAATGCTTTTACTTATTAAAGTAAACTTAAATCTGCAATACCTGTAACTTCTGTAGAAAGTTCTCCTAACCAACCCATGTTTGCTTGAATAGCTGTTTGAACTTTAATAAAATCGATTCCTGTTAAATTCACCATATTTCCATCTTCATCTATTGCCATAGCAATATCTATTTTATCTCCACCAGGTGTATTGTCTGCATAACCAGCATCAAAAGGTGCACTTGTAATAAACCTAGGATTGCTCATATCAATATTACTACTAGACAAAATAGTTCCTGTTATTGTGTAAGAATCTTCTGTAACAGATGCTGGATAATATGCCTGTTTATGAAACACATTGGTTGCTACAACACCACTATTTCCTTCACTATCTGTCCATGGTACATCTGCAGTAATAGGCTCTGGTTTTGTATAGGTTACACTATAGTTTTTTATAGTTCCATCTAACTCATCTGCACTCCCTTTAATTTCATACCAAGTATCATCTGCAATACCATTCGCATTTTCGTCTTGCATTACCCAAACAATACCAGGTTCAGCAAAATTAGACATCGCATTTCCATAAACAATTAAATCATTGCTGTCTGCTGTATTAATTACAGTATGATCAAAAGCATAAGAAACTGAGCCTCCCCAGCCACCTAAACTTACCATCCCTTTTTTACCTTCAACAGTTTTAGCTCCTTCTTCACTACCTAGTGTTGTATTAATAAATTGACCTGGAGCAGGTAAATAATCGATTAAACTGGTAACATACAGATTACTTTCAGTTGTAATTGGACGAATTTTAGCATCCACTAAAATAGTATATTTATTTGTAAACGCTCCTGCGTTATTAGTAGCTGCATAAGACAAAACATACGTTCCAGATTTTTCAGGAATAAAAGCATAAGCCGCTTCAGAAGACACAAGTTTATCACCTAAATACCATTCTTCGGTATACACTGCTTCATTAATTGTCGTTGCAGAAAAATGAATGGTTTCTCCCATTATAATTTGAAGGTCATTTTCTTCTTGCGATAATTCAATTTCTGGGAAAACACTATAAAGGTCTATTTCCGGAGTACAAGAAGTAGCCATAATTGCTAAAAAACAGGGAATAATAAAAACTACACGTGGTTTTAAAAGTTGAATAAATTTGTTCATAATTTTTAATTTAAAAGTTGATTATTAGATGATAATTGTTAATATTTAAATACTACTTTGTTCGGAATGTCTCCTGTTTCTACAGACCATTTTAAAACTCCTTCAGATGAAAAACAGTAAAGTGTTCCTGGAGTTACATAATCTTTAGCATCCGTAATTAAAATGTCTTTTGTTTCTGGATTGATCTTGATGCCATACGGAATTTTTATAAGGTCTTTACCTTCATCCATAATAAAAGAATCTTCAAGAATGGTTTCTGTTTTAGTATCTAGCCTATCATAAGAAATGGTGTTTTCTCCTGTTAAATAACTAAACTCTGTGCTGTAGATATAAATAATATCATTAAAAATAGTCATATTACTCACAGCCAAATCAAACGATGTTTTAACCTCGTCTATGTCTGTATCAACAACAAAAAGTTTAGAAGGCGTTTCATAATAATCTCCTCTAGAAGAAACATATAAGTCTCCTTCGCTATCAATTTGCATGCGATGAAGGTTTATGGCTACTTCTATACGTTTTGTTTCTTCAAAACTATTAATATCGACTACAGAAACAGTAGATTCATAATTTGGCGGACTATAACCACCAGAATTGGCTACATATATTTTATCTTTATAAGCAATTAATTCTTCGGGTTGTCTGCCCACATTTACAGAACGAGTAACACTAAGACTTGTCGTATCAATTTCCATGATTTTTCCTTTTGCAGCATCAGGATCTCCAATACTTCCTAAATAGGTGCTTAAATATGCTTTCCCTTTGTAAAAAGTAATATACCGACAGTTATCTATATTTATTTGTTTGATTTTTTTTCGAGTTTTCACATCTAAAACCTCTACTTTATTAGAAGCATTTACAACTACATATAATTTAGATCCATAGATTCCCATGTCATTTCCAACATCTCCCAAACCTCCTACTTCGTCGGGGTTTGCAGTTCTAAAAACTTCTTTTTCATAAATTCCTGTCTCAAAATCCATATAATCCAAAGCTGCTTTATTCATCGACATGTTTCCTTCATTCAATAAGTAAAAACCTTCAATTTTCGAAGAAGGTTCTATTGGTATTTCTAGTTCCGTAGGGTCTTCAAAAGCATCATCAGTTCTACATCCATTTAAAAAAAATACTACAGCTAAAGCTAATACAACCTGTAAACCTAATTTTCTTTTTTTCATAATATAAAATTTAAAGTGAAACGATAGGACCTCCCCGGCATCGGAAAGTTTTTTACTACCGCATATTGTTGATTAAATACGTTGTTTACTTCTACCAAAATTTTTAATTTATTTTCATTTAAAAAAATTGTCTTCCCTAAACTTAAATCGTGTGTGTACCATGGTTGCAAATAGTTAGAATTAATATTTGCTTTCTGGCTATACCTTTCTCCTGTATAGATAAAACTGTAATTGAATTCTAATTTCTTATAATCTATCATTGCACTTACACTACCACTATGACGTGGTATATACGGAATTTGATCTCCATAATTACTAGCATTAGCAGTAACATCTATAGATTCTTGATAGGTATAACTAAGGTTTGTTGTGTAATGAAATTTTGCACCTAAACTTCCGGAAGCTTTCATATTTGTTTCTATTCCGGTAGTTTCTACTTTGCCTAAGTTTAGCATAGACCAGCGAAATAAATTAGCTCCAGGAACTGCAACAATTTTGTTACCTATCCAAATTTTATAAACATCTGCTTGTATATCAAATGTTGTTTTTTTGAATGTTGGTTGATAAGAAAACCCAAAATTTACTTGAGAAGCATCTTCTGGATCTAAAAAAGTATTGCCAATAAACGTGTAATACAAATCATTAAAAGTGGGCATTCTAAAAATCCTCTTATAAAAACTTCTTACTCTAAATTTATTAGAATTAAAAGGCTGCCAATTCAGCATTAGAGATGGTGTGTATTTTTGTAAATCTTCCGCAGCCTCATAATACTCTACCGTTTCATCTACTGTTGTACTTAATAAACTAGCTTGTATTTTTATTTTATTAAAACTAAATTCGGCAGCTAAAGCGGATAATAGCGTAATTCTTTTAGGATATGAAAACCGGTACAGATTAGCATCCATTGTATTTTTTTGTACGTCAGTAGCTAAAGATAGTTTCCAAAAGGGGAAAACCTGAAACGTATGTACCATCGATAAATAATATTCTTCCTGTGTATATCTATTGTCTAATTCGCCATCAACTTTTATAATTTCTGGATCTACATAGCGCGAATAATTATGGGCATATTTACCTCTTAATACAAAAAAATAATAGTCATTTACATGATTTGTGTATGCTCCTTGAACAAAATTATTCCGATCCCACAGACGCTGTGGACGTTTAAAACGGTTGGCAACAATTGCGCCTGGTAATCCTCGTTCAGAATCGTAGTGATACAGTTTTATGTTAAAATCATTATTTTTTCCTTGTCTACTATGTAATGATGCTTCTACTCTAAAGGCTACTATATCTGCATTGTTCCGTGTTGCTATGGTATCATAACTTCCGTTGGTATATCTAAATTTATACCTTCCATGGGCGGTAAGGTATTCTGTACTAAGGCGAGCACTTAAGTACTTATTAATTTTAAAATCTAAATTTACAGATGGATTTATCAACCCAAACGAACCCGTTTTTACACTTGCATTTGTATTGATCTTCTTTCCATGAGAAAATTGAGGTGTTTTACTTTTTAAATAAATACTATTGGAAGAGGCATACGATTTGGCTGATTGATTTAAATCTGATCGCTGCCCTTGATAAAGTGACACCGCCTCCATGTTTTGTACAGAATATTTACCCAAATCTATTTGACCATTTTGAGCATTTCCTAATTGTACACCATCATAAAAAACGCCTGTATGTTGCGAGCCCATTCCTCTTACATTAATGGTTTTTATACCACCAATGCCTCCATAATCTTTTAGCTGAACGCCACTAAAAAAACGAATAGCATCTGCCACACTATAATTACCTAAGCGACTTAATGCTTTACCTGTTAAAGACTGTAAAGGTGTCGGTGAAGAATGTTTTTTTAGCTTCTCTTTATTACTTATTAAAAATATTTCTTTTAGTTGAACCGTTTTTGTTGTGTCTTTTTCCTGCGCATACAAAGAATAAGAACTGTGAAGCCCAAAAATTAGAAAAATAGCCCAAAAAAAATGTAAAGAAGAAGTCCTCATACTTATTTTTTATAGCACAAGAGGACAGAATAATAGAAAGTACCACATATCCTATTACAATTAAAAAATTGTAAGATAGGTAGGTTCCTAATTCCAGCTTCAATCCTCGAAAGCTTAATGAATTATTAAAAAATGGCAGGTCTTCTGACTTGCTCCTTCCACTCGGTCTTCCCATTCTTTCGAAAAAGTGACCTCTTTTGAGTTTCAGTTTTTGAGCTTACAGCTGCGGGACAGTTCTAGAGTTACACTAAATTCCCATTTTAATGTCAAATTATTAAATTCGACAACCATTTTTAGTTAAAAATAAAGTACAAATCTATTTACAATTTATTTAATAACAATACTCTTTCTATTGTTTATTTTAAGCAATTTTATACGAATGTAGATCTCAAAAGTTTCTGTATATTTATTTATAAGAAATATTTTATGAAAGAACAGGCTACTTTTATTCACAACAACCTGAAAACGAAATCTAGGTACTACAGAACTGAACATGATTTTTAGCAGAAAAGAGAGAAAGGATTATGATTGTTATCGACAAGTAGATGTTTCACCACAGAAAGTAACCTTACTGCTCTCTTTTTAATCTTTCTTATTATATGCAAAGCATCTTAAAAGACAAGCTTAAGACGTATCTTATTTATTGCTTTTATATAAAAAAACTGATTCTAGAACATAAAAATTACGGTTTTAAAACCGTAATTTTATATTTTAATTCTTTACTATTATCAAAATGAATAATCAATTATTAGTACTTATCTTAATATTTACAACAACGCATTCACTATCAGCACAAACAGTAAGTCAACAACAAAAAGCTGAAGCCTATTACCAAAATCAACAACCAGAAAAAAGATATAGCAACACTTGGTATTGGTTATTTGGCCCTTCAAATAGTAGCGCTACGAATGATGTAAATAATAGGGTAGCATGGGAATTAGAAGAGGGTGGTTGGTATGCTGGCCTAGGAAAAAATGATAATTATACGGGATATGGAATTCAGTATAAATTAAAAACGAACAGTTACATTTTTAGTAACTGGAAAAAGACACAGCCCAATGGAATGACGCTATCTCAAAGTCCAGATTATAGTTTTATGGGAACTTATAAGAATAAAGCTAAAAATGGTTTTGGAATTACAAAATGGTCTAATTATAAACCATTTAATAATAACAATTATAAAAATGTTATAAAATATATTGGAGAGTATAAAAATGGTGTCTGGAGCGGATATGGAATCCTCTATTTTCGAAATGGGACTTATAAATCTGGTATTTTTATTGATAGTATATTGACTAAAGAATTACCAAAACTAGAGGTTTTAGAAGCATTAGGATTTTAAAAAAGGTAGCAATTTAAAATTACTACCCTTCTCGTTAACTGCAATAAGAATCCCCCAATTCTTTAAACAGTACTTGTAAATTATTTATTCTATTCCTTGTGCATCACCAATAACACGATCTATAAAATCTGTATTAATATATAAAAGCTTTGCTAAGTTATATAAAACGTTCACTTCACTATCATCTATTTCTCCGTCAGCATAAGATATAATAGATAAATCTCTTAATATATTTAGCTTTTGCATTACAGACAATACAATGTCTAAATCTTTGGTAAGTTGTTGTACTTCGCTAATCATTTCAGATTCTGTAAGCCCTTTAATTGTCATCATACAATTAGCAAAAACTTTAGGAGCAACAATACTACTTAATGCTTGTATTTCAGAATCATCTACAACACCATCTGCATTGGAAATTAGATACCCGCCTAAAAACATTAAACGTTGTATCTTTTCTGAATGCTCTCCTTCTTCATCTAAATTTTCAGGCTCCATTAAAGACATAATACGCTTAATTTCAACCTCCATAGCTTCCTCTGTAATTTCACCTGAAATGGTTTCATTAAAAGCTGCATAGGTTTCACTTTTATTAAAAAGTTCTAAAGCTTTAATTCTTAATGGACTAAATGGATGGCTACTATACCAATCTGAAGGATCTAGATTAGAATCGTTTAAAACTTCTTCTAAATCTACAAATTGTTCGATGTAAGCATTCAGTTGAAAATCTAAAGAATCTGTAGTTACCCCAGACGATAATTTAAAGAACGTGCGCCCTACAGCTTCAAAGTTTTGGCAACATAACAACCCAGCTCTATCGGCACTTATTTCTGCATTTCTATTCCAAGCATACAACTTCATGGCATGAATTGGCGCTAAATCATTTTCGCCTGTATCTAAAATTTGTCTTACAGGATAATCAAAGTGCTCAAAAAGTACATGCCCTATTTCATGACCAACTACAAAGGTTAATTCTTCTTTAGAGAAACGTTCTAAGATTCCGGAAGATAAAATAATATACAATTTGTTTTCATCTGGTGGATAGCACGAAGCATTAAACATATCTCCTTGGTACACAAAAAACTCAATATCTGCTTTAAGTTTTAAGGTATTTTTACAATGCTCTCCTATTTCATGAAGCATTGGTGCTAAGGTTTTTGTTAGCCTTAAACTAGATTTTAATAAATGTTTTCTAGACTTAAACTTGCCACTATTTTTGTTTATCTTTTCTAAAGTCTTTTGTATAAGATCGTCTTGTTGAAAAGCAATAACATAATCCCTATCACCATCATACACTAATAAATTTAAATCGATATCGGCTCTATTATTTGTGTAGATTTCGGGCTCTTTATCAACTATTGCTTTATGGTTTAGGGCATTTAATTCTTCAATGCGTTTGGTGTATTTTTCTGCTAATTCTGTTGTTATATTTTGAAATACAATACTTGCTTCTTGTATTTTTTCAAAATTTCCTGATGCTTGCGCATCATTTAAATCGGTTAACATCTTTTCTTGCGCTGTATTTAAAGCTGCTTGATGTTCTTTTTCTAATTCTAAAAGTGTTTCTGATGTATATGACATAATATTTTTAAGCTTAAACTGTTATTTTTGAATTAGAAATTTTCATTAATCTCCCCTTTAAATCGAAAATTCCTAGAATTTGATCATCTCCTTTTTTAGCCACAATATTGTTTCCTGGTAACTCTACTTCATATCCTTTTCCTTTTAAATAAAAATACAAACTGTACTTATGAGGGAATGTATAATTTGCTGCAACCATAGTAAAATGAGAACATATTAATGCTGGTGAAGTTCTCGCTTTACTGTCTGCTTCTTCTGAAGTAATAGTAACATAAACAACTAAACCTTTAAAAACTAAAGGAACATAACAGCTCTCTTTTGCCATTGCAGAAGCAATGGTCGAAAAATAAACCCCTGGATCTGAATCTAACTCTTTCTTTGGTGTTGTAAAATCTTCTATTTGGTAAGCTTCTCCTATTGCTTTTACAGCTAAAGCCGTCTGTAAAAATTTTTCTGGAATACCACTTTGTGTATTTGCCCAAGCCCATAACCAACTTTTTTCATTTTGAGAATAGGTACCAAGAACCTGAATGTCAAAAACTTTGTCTTCTCCGTACGTTAATTTACCTTCAAGCATATCGCAACTCCAGTCTAAACCTTCTACCATCTCGCTGAAAATTTCTTGTTTTTCGTTAGAGATTACAAACGATTGATTATACAATTCTTCTATGTCTACTTTCGTAGTTTCTTTTGCTTCTTGTTGTTTGTTTTCTGTTTGAGAAGTTGCAACTTCTTCCGTTCCTTCTGCAAACTCTTCTAATTTATCTTCTAATAAAGAGGTAATGCGTGCTGTTTTGCCTTCTACATTATCAGCATTCATTATAGGACTGTGGTCTATTTTTAAAACGCCTTCTTCAAAAGTAATTGCACGTTCTAAATTATGCTCGTTATTTTCGTTAACAATAATTACATTTTTTAATCCGGCTTTTAAAAGTTGAACCCCCATATCATCTACACAAATAGCTTTAAAAGCTTCTACTAATGGTAGAAAATATATTTTAGGAAATGTATCATTATATAAATGAGAAAAACGATCTTCCATTAAGGTGTTCCAAGAAATACTTAAAGGAACAGTATAACCTGCAGCAGTATTAATTTCTGTTTCTAATGCTGGAAATAAATCGTTTTGAAATGCTTGAATAATTCTTTTTTCTTTAAGGCCCATAATTTTATAATTTTAAAAATGATTTTTTATTTGTGTTATAATATTTGAAGTAATTTTTCTTCTAAAATATTAGATAATTTTTCAGGTAAAGCTTTATCAATAGTTATTGCTATTGTTAGTGTTTTTGCCTGATGATTAAGTTGTAATTTATCTGCTTGTTGTAAGACAATTGTTTCTATACCTTGCCAAACTTCTTTACCTAATGCGTCTTTTGTAATCTGATCTACAGCACTTTTTAATGCTGCAAAAACATCTTGAACATTCAACCTATTATTTAATTGATCTAAAGGAATACCATCTATGCTGAATTCTTTTAATTGACTTCCAAATAACCTTTTTTCAGTATTCAACCAACGTTTCAATTGTAAAACAGTTAGCTCTTGGTTTGCAGATGTTATTGATCTGCTAACTGCTCCTTTAGATAATTCTACAACCATTTTTTTGGGTTGTTTTACCGTTATAAGTGCTATATTATGTGTGTTAAAAAAAGATACTTGCTCATCCTGTGAAAGCATACAAACCGATTTCTGATGATTGCTCTCTTCTGTAAGGTCTAAAATGGTGCCTTCTATATAAACTCCATTTTTTAATGAAATAGCTATTAAAATGGCTTCCTTTTTTTTTAAAACAGCCCGTAATATTTCCTCTGGCGTTTGGGCTACAAACGCTTTATAATAAGATGTTTTTTCCATGATGTGCTGTTATAAATGTTCTATAAGGTATTGGTAGTCTTCTGGTAATTGATCGATAAGGAAAAGAAAAATACCGTCTCGAGATGTCGTTTTGTAATTGTAATATGTTAAGGTCTTAAGCGCTAGATTAGGATAATTCATTTCTATTAAATACATACCTACTCCTTCTGTTAAATTGCGATTTCCTTCAGGTCTTTTTAATGGTTCATGTTTTTCAAAAGCAATGTAAAATGAATTTAAATCTTTTTGATTTACCCATATATTGCTTAAAAAAACAGGAGCATCTGGTTTAGAAAATTTTTGTTGTACAATGCGATCTATATTCTCCGCTTTTTCAGATCCATAATTATTTGCAACAATAGCATTCGGTTTGTATCTAAACGATTCGTCACAATCATTATAAGTAGTCGGTTTTACTATCAATTCGTAAAAACCCTTTTTTTCTTTTTTGATTTTAAAATCGACACGTGCTTCTCTTGTCCAAGTATCTGGATAATCATCTAAAATTGCACTAATTTTTTTTGAAAAATATTGAAAATCATTAAATGTAGGTTCCGTTTCTAAATGAATACTAATTGTAAGATTAAACACATTTACATCCATACTTAAAACATCAGTATCTAGCGCTTCGTACAGTGCTTCTCTTAGTACAATTTCTTGTTCTTGATAATGTGTTAATGCTTCTATACTTCGATTTTCACTATATTGATACGGAACATACAAGGCTTTATGTTCAGCATTCCATTCAAAATTTATAACAATATCTGGGTTGCTTTTAAGTTCTAATTCCACCCAAAATAAATTAGGATTCATGTTCGCTGCATTAAAGTTTCTTTTAAAAGTTAGAATCTTATATTTGTTATTATGATGCATTTTTAAATACGTCACAAATCCCTTTTTTGCTTTCGCATTAGAAACTCCACAACCAACAAACAACAACAGAATCCCTATTAAAACACTATAAAAAATGACTCTATACATACCAATAATTTTTACCAATTACACTAAATATTAAACGCTTACTTATAAATTATTTTCTAATAAATTAACAAGCACTTTAGTCCTACCTTCAATATCATCTGCATTTAATATCGGGCTATGATCTACTGTTAAAACTCCATTAGAAAATGCATATGCATTTTTAGGATTGTGGTGGTCTTTGGTATTTGTAATGTGTATTTCTTTTAAGCTTTCTGCTAAAGCTTCTTTTCCCATTTCGTCTGCAGCAATAGACTTAAATGCTTCTACAAGTGGTAAAAAGTAAATTTTTGGGTACGAATCGTTGTAAAGGTGTAAAAAACGATCTTCGAATAAAGTACTCCACTCAATATTTAAAACAACATCGAAACCCGCAGCTTCAAGTATTTGTGCTTTTAATTGTGGAAATTGTGCTTCTTGAAATGTTTTTGTAAATCTGTTTTCTTTTAATCCCATGATCTCTTAATTTAAAGGTTATATGTTTATATACCTCAAAACTAAGATTTGAATAGGATGTTTTTAAAACCGTTTTATATTTGCCGTTTTTTGTTTTGTATTTGCGTTTATAGGGTCTCTAAAATCTGTTTTAAGTACGATTTTTTACGAGTCGCAACTGGTATCTTTTCATCATTTGTTAAGCAAACGGTATTGTTTGCATTAATTGTTTTTATGTATTTTATATTTACCAAATGCGATTGATGTACGCGTACAAAGGTGTGTTCGCTTAAAATGTTCTCGTAGTATTTTAGATTGCGGGCACTCATAAT
This sequence comes from Polaribacter sp. ALD11, assembly GCF_002831685.1. Taxonomy (NCBI): domain Bacteria; kingdom Pseudomonadati; phylum Bacteroidota; class Flavobacteriia; order Flavobacteriales; family Flavobacteriaceae; genus Polaribacter; species Polaribacter sp. ALD11. The sequence goes on from NZ_CP025119.1 coordinate 1,898,517, forward strand.
TTTTTTATCAACAGTATGAAAAATAGTATAAGCTCCATCTGACTGACAACGTACAATATCTTTTGTTTGAAGAAAATATTGTGCATCTGCAGTTTTAATTAATAAGGTTTTCTGAATTTCCTTTTTATTAATTTCAGAAACCGTATCCATTGCATTTTTATACACTTGTTCTTTCTTAAAACCGATTCTAAATCGGTCTATACATTCCGATAATTCTTCGGAATCTATCGGTTTTAGTAAATAATCTATTGTATCGAACTTTATTGCTTTTATTGCAAACTCGTCGTAAGCAGTTGTAAAAATTATTTTGAAAGCAATACTATCTAAAGCTTCTAAAATTTGAAAGGCATTGCCGCCAATCAATTCAATATCCAAAAAAACAAGATCTGGAGTTTCCTCTTTTAAAAACGAAATGGCATCTGTAACGTTATCTATTTTAGCAATAACCTCAATGTCATTTTGAGTATATCTAATCAATTTATCTAATGTGTTTAATGCATTAAACTCGTCTTCTATTATAACTGCTTTTATCATTAAATTTTTAATTTAAAAGATACTTTTGTTCCGGAAGGACTCTTGTTTTCATCAAATAAATCTTCAATAGAAAATGATTTCTCTTCCCCCTTTTTTCTCATTTTTAAACGTTCTATAAAAATAGATGTTGCATGTAAATTTTCCGTTAATTCTTCTTGCTTTGCTTTTGAAGATCTTCCTACACCATTATCTAAAATAACAAATAACAAACCTTCTGGTTCTTTTTTTACTTGAAGTTGAAGTTCGCCGCCTTCTTTTTTCTCTTTTAACCCATATTCTATCGCATTCTCTACAAAAGGTTGCAATAACATTGGTGGCACTTGTATTTTTGAAACATCTATAGCGTCTTCTATTTTTACGGAATACCTAAAGACATTATTAAAGCGTAATTGTTGCGTTTCTATATAGTTAGAAATCATGGCAATTTCTTTATCTAGTGGAATAGATTCTTTTCTAACATAATCGAAATTTTGTCGAATTAATTTAGAAAATTTCGCAATATAATTAGACGATTTTATCGGGTTTCCTTCTAAAGTTATATTTTGAATAGCAGCCAACGTGTTAAATATAAAATGAGGATTCATTTGTACACGTAGCAAACTTTGCTCTAATTTTGATGCCTTATTGGCAGCTCTTAGTTTCGTGTTATATAAGTAAAAAGCTGCTACAACAGATAGCAAAACAAATAATAGAACAATACTTATTAAAAGCCATTGGTTTCTAGTATTAATTTCTTTTTGATGCTTAATTTCTGTTTCTTTTTGTTTTACTTCATAATTAACATTCGCAAAATTTAAAAGCCTATTTTTTTCTAAACGACTTACATCTAGCTGTAAACTATCTCTAATAATCTGGTTATTTAGGGCTTTTACATAATCTTCAGACATAATAGCTATTGCTACGAGCTTGTCTCTTACTTCTATTTCATCTTTTACACTATTATTAGCTACATAGATATCTAATGCTTTATTATAATTAACTTCTGCCGAGTCCTTTTTTGAACTCAATAAAAACAGGTTCCCTAAACCTTTATATGGTGCTGCATTTATAGCTTTTATATTTTTATTTAAAGTAACAGCACCTCTAAGAAACTTCTCTGCACTTTCGTATTCACCGACTTCTATATAGGTATATCCTATATTGTTTAGAACACTAACCAATGTTTTTGGATCTCGTTTAGACTGACTTAACGTCATCGCCTCAGCATAACTTGCTAGTGCCTTATTGTATTGCTTAAGGCGTAAATAAACACTTGCTTTATTGCTTTTTACAGCAATAATAGATATTGTGTCTGTCCCTTTAGAATGTAAACTGTCGGTTGCTTTTATATAAGACAATGCTTTATCGTAATCTTTTAATTTAAAGTGCAGTTTAAATAATTCATTGTAAGCTTTGCTTTCTATACGTTCATCTCCTATTAACTGCCCTAAGTGCAAAGCTTTTAAAGCATAAATTTGCGCTGCTTCTACATCTCCCATGTGCAGAGACGCTCCGCTTAATGTAATTAAACAACGACCTTCATTATATTTGTCTTTTAATTTAATAAATAATTGATAGCTTTTTAAATGCGTGTTAAGTGCTTCTTCATATTTAAAGTTTAAATATAAAGCTTCCCCTTTATTAAATAACAACATGCCCCGTTCTAAAGAAGTTAAATCTTTACTATTTTGTAATACGCTGTCTAATTCTAAAAGCGATTGTTTTGGTTGGGTTTGAGTTAGACTATCTAACCTAGCTAGTCTTTTTTCTATATCTGGACGGATAACATCTTGTTTCGAGCAAGCAAAAAATAGGAGTAATAAAGAAATAGCAAAACTCAATTGCGGCAAGCTTTTGTTTTTTGAAATCATAAAAGTAATACTGGGTATTATTTGAATGCGCTAAAATAGACAATCATCAATGTCTAATAAAACAATTTAGTATTATTCTCTATAAATAGCGAGCAGCTTATAACTAAAAGTTGAGGCCAGTAGTGTAGGTGTAAATTACGAGTATCTTCCACTTTTATTAAATAAAAACAACCTAAAAGAAAGCCTTATAATATCGCATATAACTGGCTGTTCTTAAAATGAAATCAAGAAATATTTAATTGCATAGACTAACTTAAAATATTATCATTCCTTACCAATTGCATCCCTCTTTTATATCAATACCTTATATTTTGAAAAAAAACATTCATTTTTATTTATTTCACCTTGCAAAATTGGAAATAAATATCTGTCTTCATTAAAATTTCATTGCAGCTCTAATCCGCTAGGATTAAAGATTTCTTTTATTCTTTTGTAAAAAAGTTCTTTATTATATCAATTGTGAATTTTCCTATCATTGCATTCCCAATTATAACTAAACCCATTTAAGCTACTTCCTTTTATTTATAGAATTCTATTCCATATTTTTTTGACTTAATCTCATTTTTACTGAAGTGAAGCATATCTGAATTTAGCACAAAAAAAAAAGAGTAACCATTTCTGATTACTCTTTCTTAGTAGCGGGAACTGGACTCGAACCAGTGACCTTCGGGTTATGAGCCCGACGAGCTACCTACTGCTCTATCCCGCGTTGTAATTTCGAAAACAATGACTTAGCTTTTAACTTTCGACTCATAAACTCGATCCGTTATTTCCGACTGCAAAGATACATCTAAACTAAACAACTGACCAAACTTTTTTTAATTATTTTTTAATTATTTTTTAATCATCTAAATTCTAATCAAATATAAAAAGGAATTACCTTTGCAACATGACACATAAAGCAGGTTTTGTAAATATTATAGGAAATCCTAATGTTGGTAAATCAACATTAATGAATGCATTAGTAGGTGAAAAGCTATCTATTATCACAGCTAAAGCACAGACTACCAGACATCGTATCTTAGGAATTGTAAACGAAGATGATTATCAAATTGTATTTTCTGATACGCCAGGTATTATAAAACCCGCTTATGAATTGCAATCTTCTATGATGGATTTTGTAAAATCTGCCTTTGAAGATGCCGATATTCTAATCTATATGGTAGAAGTTGGCGAAAAAGAATTAAAAAACGAGGCATTCTTCCAAAGGATAATCCATAGTGAAATCCCTGTTTTTCTACTTTTAAATAAAATAGACAAGTCTACTCAAGATGAAGTTGAAGAAAAAATTGAATATTGGAGAGAAAAAGTACCTAATGCAGAAGTGTTTGTAATTTCTGCTTTAGAAGGTTTTAATGTAGCTGCTGTTTCAGATAAAATAAAAGAATTATTACCAGAAGGGCCTGCCTTTTATCCGAAAGATCAATTAACAGACAAACCAGAACGTTTTTTTGTGAATGAAAAAATTAGAGAAAAAATTCTAATTCATTATAAAAAAGAAATTCCGTATTCTGTAGAAGTAGAAACAGAAGAGTTTACAGAAGAAGAAACTATTGTTAGAATTCGTTCTATTATTATGGTAGAAAGAGAAACTCAAAAGGGAATTATTATTGGTCATAAGGGTGCTGCTCTTAAAAGAGTTGGCGCAGAGGCTAGAAAAGATTTAGAAAAATTCTTCGAGAAAAAAGTTTTTATAGAATTATATGTAAAAGTGAATAAAAACTGGCGTAGTGATAGAATTCAATTAAAGCGTTTTGGGTATAATCAGAAATAATTTAAAAAATTTCATTCTCGTAAACAAGAATTTTAAATATTTTGTGTCATAAAATCATGTAAATCTTGCATTTGAGATTTCCCTGTGTCTTTCCCTATTTTTCCAATAAAATACAACAAAACCCAAATGAAAGGTAAGAGGATCATCATTATTAATGGAAAAACAAAAGGTTCTTTTAAAGAGACTCTGGTGTACAATAACACAAAGAATCCTAAAAATGAAACTCCTATTACAAAATGGACAAACATAAAGAGTGTCCAAACTTGAGGTTTCGGACCAAAAAGACCTTTCAATTCAGATTTATTGTCGGATTTTTCTATAATCTCTAAATGTAATTGAGGCGACCAAAAATGTTCTTTTTCCTTAGAAACCGAAATAAAAATATGCCCATCTACAATACTACCTCTAAAAGGTATTTCTTCTTTTACAAATGCTTCAGAAAAACGACTTAAAATAATATCTGAGCTCTCTTCTAAATCAATAGAAAATCTTGGTCTTAGAAAGATTTTGCTATTTCTTTTTTCTTTTACAATCATATTTTAAATATACTAAAAAAATAGAAACGTCCTTTAATTTTTTAGATATGTAGAAAAAGGATGCAAATTATTGCTCTTTCTTCTTTTTAAAAGCAAAGATAATAGCTTTAAAATTCACTAAAAAAACAACTACTTTTTTAGAATTAAAACTAGTAAATAGTATTGCTAGTTTTTGTTTTTTAAAGACTTCATTTTTAGCCTCTTTCTTACAAGCTTAAATTGTATCTTTGCAAAAAATTTGAATTCAAATGAATAGTATTGTTGCCATTGTAGGAAGACCAAATGTAGGAAAGTCAACGCTTTTTAATAGACTGGTACAGAGAAGAGACGCTATTGTAGACTCTGTAAGTGGAGTTACAAGAGATAGACATTATGGGAAATCTGACTGGAATGGAAAAGAATTTTCTGTGATAGATACAGGTGGTTATAGTATTGGTTCTGATGATATTTTTGAAGAAGAGATTAGAAAACAAGTTGCTTTAGCTATTGAAGAGGCAGATATTATTGTATTTGTTGTAGATGTTGAAGAAGGTATTACACCGATGGATGCTGAAGTTGCAAAAATTTTACGCAAAGTTAAAAAACCAATTTTTGTTACCGTTAATAAAGTTGACAATGCAATGCGAGACGCAGATGCTGTTGAATTTTATAATTTAGGTTTAGGAGGTTACCATACAATTTCTTCTATTAATGGAAGTGGAACTGGAGACTTGTTAGATGTAATTGTAGCAAAAATGCCTGCGCCAGAAGAAGTAGATTTAGAGAAAGTAGATTTACCAAGGTTTGCCGTTGTTGGACGACCAAACGCAGGAAAATCTTCTTTTATAAACGCTTTAATAGGTAAAGATAGAAATATTGTAACCGATATTGCTGGTACAACAAGAGATTCTATCGACACAAAATACAACCGTTTTGGTTTTGATTTTAATTTGGTAGATACTGCCGGAATAAGAAAAAAATCGAAAGTAAAAGAAGATTTAGAATTTTATTCTGTAATGCGTGCTGTACGTTCTATAGAATATGCAGATGTTATTATTTTAGTAGTAGATGCAACTCGTGGTTTTGAAGGCCAAGATCAAAGTATCTTTTGGTTGGCAGAAAAAAACAGAAAAGGAGTTGTTATCTTAATAAATAAGTGGGATTTAGTAGAGAAAGAAACCAATACGATGCGCGATTTTGAAGCCATGGTTAGAAAACAAATTGAGCCTTTTACAGATGTGCCAATTGTATTTACTTCTGTATTAACAAAGCAACGTTTATATAAAGCTATTGAAACTGCTGTAGAAGTTTTTGAAAGAAGAAAATTTAAAATATCTACAAGTAAATTAAATGATGTAATGCTAGACATCGTAAAAAGTTACCCGCCACCAGCTACAAAAGGGAAATTTGTAAAAATAAAATACTGTATGCAATTACCTACGCTAACACCTCAGTTTGCGTTCTTCTGTAATTTACCTCAGTATGTTAGAGACCCTTACAAACGTTTCTTAGAAAATAAACTAAGAGACATGTACGATTTTTCTGGTGTACCAATTACCATCTATTTTAGACAGAAATAAGAATTAATTTCTTCTTTTATAAAACTCGAAAACTTTCATTTTTATACTTTTTTAAGTGTAAAAATGAAAGTAACGATTCTTAAAAACGACTATCAAATTACAATTTTGTAATTTTGTAAAATAATTGTTAAAAAGATGAAAATTCTAGAATCGAGTTTAGTAAACGAAGTTGAGCTACCGCTGCAACTAAATATTTCTTTTCGAAAGGTTTTTGATCTTTTTGAAAAGTACACTCAAAAAGAATACAAACAACATCCATTTCATAGTTCTGCTTTAGAAATGGTAAAGTTGTTTCAGCAACATCCAGAATTGAATGATGGTTTTTCAGACTATTCTTTACTTGAAAAATACAAAGAAGAAATAAACTTACTATTAGGCCCTTTATTTCCAGAACCGTTGCAGCTAAACGAGATAAAAGCAGCGAGTGTTCCTTTTTCTTTTACTTCTTTTAAATTTACAGATCGTTTTCTAAACATTTTAAATAATGCAGGCGATGATTATGAATTTATGGTAAGAAATTTTGAAGACGAAAGTATGTATATTATGGCATGTACTTTTATTTTAGATTTTGTTTATGGTTATAATATTGATATAAAAAGACCTTTTTACTTCGATATTCCAGATAAATCTACAGGAACAATGAAGTACTATAGAGCTGCTTTTAATGCTGATTTCTCTGAAATTATTCCAACAGAAAATGCTCCTAAAATTACAAAAGAAGATTTTAGAGAATTATTAAATAATTTCGACAATATCGATCTTTGGAAAGAAAAATTTCCACCAAATAGTTACATTTTTAAAGGATTTGGGATTATTAATCTATTCGATGTTACTTCAGAAGAAATGCTGTCTTCTATAAAAGCGAACTTATTAGCCAGTGATGATAATTTAATATTTAAGCTTCAAAATAATTTAAGAGATTTTTACGCGATTAAAAACTTAAGATTAGGGTATTCTATTTTTGACAATCTTAATGAAAAACTTTGCGAAACTATCGTAAACAAATCTAATAGTATCATTTTAAATAATAAAGAAGAAATAAATTGTTCTTCAAATTATTTTTGTGAAGAGATTATTCAAAAGGTTTTTAAAGACCACCAGACTTTTATTATTTCAGACTTAGAGGAATATGGTAAAAGAACAGATAAGAATCTTTTTTACCATAACTTGTATAATAGCGGAATTCAAAGTATCATTTTAATACCAATAAAGGCTTCTAAGAATGGAGACTTGGCACTGTTAGAAATTGCGTCTCCGAATGCGTATGATTTAAACTCTGTTAACATCAACAAATTAAAAGACATTATTCCTGTTTTTGAAGCGGCTGTTAAAAGAACATCCGAAGAAAGACAAAATGTTTTAGAAGCAACCATTCAAGAAAACTACACTTCTATTCATAATTCTGTAAAATGGCGTTTTTACGAAGCAGCAGAAAAATATTTTACAGAATCTCAAACCAATGAAAATGCAAAATTAGATGAAATTGTATTTAAAGATGTGTATCCTTTATTTGGTCAAAGTGATATAAAAGGATCTTCGGAAGCTAGAAATAATGCTATAAAAGAAGACTTGATAACGCAGTTAAATTTAGCTATTTCAGTCTTAAAAGATGCTTGTGAAACAGAAGAATTACCCATTTACAATGAATTAATGTATCGTGTTGCAACCTATTTAAAAGAAGTTAAAGAAGATTTAAATGCGGGAGACGAAATTAACATTGTCGACTTTTTACAGCGAGAAATTTATCCTGTTTTTAATCACATTAAAGACATTAATACAACCCTTTCTAAAAAGGTAAAAATATACATGAATCGTTTAGACAAAGATTTAAACGTAGTTTATGAGAAAAGAAGAGATTATGAAGAAAGTGTGAATCTTATCAATGATAAACTTTCTAAATATATAGATAATAAACAAAAAGATGCCCAAAAAATGTACCCGCATTATTTTGAACGCTATAAAACGGATGGCGTCGAGTTTAATATGTACATAGGTGAATCGATTACAAAGAAAGATTCTTTTGATAATATTTACCTTTATAATTTACGCTTATGGCAATTACAAACCATGTGTGAAATGGAGAATATTGCCTATACATTAGTTGATACAATGCCAGATAACTTAAGAGTTGCTTCTCTAATTTTAGTACATAGCAACCCAATGGCTATTAAATTTAGAATGGATGAAAAACAGTTTGATGTAGATGGAGCTTATAATATTCGTTATGAAATAATTAAAAAAAGAATAGACAAAGCACATATTAAAGGAACTCAAGAAAGAATAACACAACCTGGTAAAATTGCTATTATTTATTCTCAAGACAAAGATGCTTTAGAATACATAAAGTACATAAACTTCTTACAATCTAGAAAACAATTAGGTAAAATTGAGTTCTTAGAATTAGAAGATTTACAAGGTGTTTCTGGCTTAAAAGCATTAAGAGTAGAAGTTATTTATCAAAAAGATTTTGACGAAAAGAAAACAATTACTTTAAAGGATTTAATAAAACAAATTGAAGCTTAAAGTGGCATAACTTTATAGTTAAAAGAAACTGCAAAAGCTAAAACACTAACAATAATACCAATCATAAAAACGGTATAGGTAAGTCTTAAAATTTTGTATTTTCTATTTAAAACCAGCCCTAAAAAGTATAAATCTTTCGTTAGAGAACCGTATAAATAGTCTCTATCTGTCATCATTTCTGTAATTCCCCATTCAAAATCATCTAAATTCATTTGATGAAAATTTCCGAAGAATAATAAATTCACCTTTTTATTAGCAACATCTTCTTTGGTAAACTTACCCTCTGTAACATTAGGTCTTGTTGCTAAAATAGATAAAACAATAGATGCAACAGTAAAGGCTACAAAAATAATAGTTGGTACTAATAAGTGAGCATTTGAAGGATTGTCTAATTTAGGCAACAAATTAGACAACGCTAAAGAAACAATAATTGCATTTACAGAAAGTAAAATATTTGCTTTAGTATCTGCAATATCACTTAAAGTCATGTGGTTTCTAAGTGCAACTCTAAACATTGTTTCTACACCACGTTCTGGAACTTCACTTTTATTTTTCTTTAAATCTAAAGCAACCTCTTTCTGATTGAATTTCTTAGCTTCATTTTTAATTTTCTTCTGATTTTTTAAAAGTTTTGCTAAATTTTTCTCTTTCCCTTTGCTCCAATTTCTTAAAGCAAAATCTGTATAATATCTATGTTTCTGCGTTAGGAAAGACAAGTTTAACTCGATCCATTCAGACTGCGTATATCTTTTATCTAAAGACAACTCCCACTCTTTTCTTAGTAAAGAAGCAAAATCTAAAAAATTTTTAGAAGCTAAGTGTGCACAATCTGCATCTCTAATAATTTCTTCTAAAATATTTTTTGGCACATAATTTACCTCTGTTGCTTTAATTATAGCAGTAATTATTTTAATTCTTTCTTTTGATATCTTTTTAGCTTCTAAAAACTCTGTAGCAATTTGCACACTTTTTTCTTCATGGTTTTTAGAACCATCAATGTAACCAGTATCATGAAACCATGCTGCTATTTCTAAATCTTCTAAAACTGCTGCATCTAGCCCTAAACTTTCTGCTATTTCCTTAGCTTTTTCTACAACCCTTTGCGTGTGCGCAAGATTGTGGTATACAAAGTTTGAATGTATGTTTTTACTTAAAAAGCTAAAAACAAATTTTTCTACTTCAATAATTAGTGCGCTCATAGTATAATTTTAAACAAAAATAAACAATTAATAATGGTTTCTTTTTGTATGAATTTTGTCGTAAATTTAAGTATTGCTTTCAGCAATTGCAAAATTTATTTTTTTGTAAGTTGAAGGTACGTTTTTCGTCTAATAAAAGATCGTTAACAATTAAAAAAAGACAAGAAATTAATATGCTTACTTGGAAAGAAATTATCAGTTTTACAGCAAAAGGAAACCCAATACCAGATAAAAGAGTTGAAAAATCTGAGAATGAATGGAAAAACCTTTTAACACCAGAACAGTTTAGAATTGCAAGACAAAAAGGTACAGAAAGACCAAACTCTGGTGCTTTGTGTAGTATTTATGATGAAGGACAATACAACTGTATTTGTTGCAATACGCCTCTATTTGATTCGACAATAAAATTCGATTCGAGCTCTGGATGGCCAAGTTTTACACAACCTATTAAAGAAAATGCTATTAAATATCATAAAGATGTTTCTTTTGGCATGGTTAGAGTTGAAGTTATGTGTAACACTTGCGACGCACATTTAGGTCATATTTTTCCTGATGGACCAGAACCTAGTGGACTGCGTTATTGTATTAATTCTGAATCTATGCAGTTAGAGAAAGAAAATTCTTAAAATGAATAACAATTTACAAATTGCCACTTTAGGAGGTGGATGTTTTTGGTGTACAGAAGCTGTATTTCAAGAAGTAAAAGGCGTAGAAAAAGTAATTTCTGGTTATGCTGGTGGCAACGTTCCTGGTGCACCAACTTATAGAGAAATTTGCTCGGGTTTAACAGGTCATGCAGAAGTAATTCAAATTTATTTTGATGAAAACATTATTTCTTATGAAGACATTGTAGTTATTTTTATGACTACACATGATCCTACAACATTAAACCAACAAGGTGCAGATAGAGGAACACAATACAGATCGGTAATTTATTACCATAATGAAAATCAGCAAAAAATAGCAGAAGAAGTTTTAAAACAAATTCAAGCGTATTATGATGATAAGATTGTTACTGAATTAAGTGGGCTGCCTACTTTTTATATAGCGACTCAAGAGCATCAAGATTTTTATAAAAACAATAACGGGCAAGGGTATTGTACTTTTGTAATAGAACCCAAGTTGGCAAAATTGAGACAATTACATGCTGATAAACTGAAATAAAGAACGAACGTTCTTTGCTAAACTAGACAAGTAAATCAATCTACTTGTTAAAGAAATAAAACAATTTGAATCTAAACATAAAAAATACTTTCACTACAGAACTACCTGCCGATTCTAATTTAGAAAATTCGAGAAGACAAGTGGAAAACGCTGCTTTTTCTTTTGCGAATCCGAAGAAAACAGCAAAACCAACAGTAGTACACGTTTCACAAGAAATGGCTGCTGAGTTGGATATTTCTGAGGAAGAAACACAATCAGAATTGTTTAAGAATGTAGTTACCGGAAATGAAATTTATCCGAATACAAAACCGTATGCCATGTGTTATGCGGGGCATCAATTTGGCAATTGGGCAGGACAATTAGGTGACGGAAGAGCGATTAATTTATTCGAAGTTGAGCATCAAAATAAAAATTGGAAAGTACAATTAAAAGGTGCTGGCGAAACTCCGTATTCTAGAACCGCAGATGGTTTGGCGGTTTTACGTTCATCTGTTAGAGAGTATTTGTGCAGCGAAGCCATGTTTCATTTAGGCGTTCCAACAACCAGAGCTTTGTCTTTAAGTTTGTCTGGTGATGCTGTAATGCGAGATGTTTTATATGACGGAAATGCTGCTTATGAAAAAGGCGCTATTGTTTCTCGAGTTTCTCCTTCGTTCTTACGTTTTGGTAGTTTCGAAATTTTTGCAGCAAGAAAAGATTATACAAATTTAAAGAATTTGGTTGATTATACCATCAAACATCATTTCCCACAGATAGGAGCGCCGTCAAAAGAAAATTATATCCACTTTTTTAAGGAGGTTTCAGAACGCACTTTAAAGATGATTATCGATTGGCAACGTGTTGGTTTTGTGCACGGAGTGATGAATACCGATAATATGTCAATTCTTGGTTTAACCATAGATTTCGGACCTTATGGTTGGTTAGAAGGGTTCGATTTTGGTTGGACACCAAATACAACCGACAGTCAACATAAACGTTACAGATATGGAAATCAACCAAATATTGGTTTGTGGAATTTGTATCAGCTGGCGAATGCGTTGTATCCAATAATTGAAGAAGTGGAACCTTTAAATGCTATTTTAGAGCAATACAAAATCGATTTTGAAAAGCAATCTTTACAGATGATGAAAAGTAAGTTAGGATTATATACTTCAGATGAAGAAGATGTAAAACTGATGCAAGAATTAGAAGACAATTTACAATTAGTAGAAACAGATATGACTATTTTCTTTAGAAATTTAAGTCGTTTTTCTAATGCAACAACCGCTTTTAAATTGATAGAAGAAGCTTTTTATGACTTTGAAAACATTTCTGATGAAGTTCTAAATAGTTGGAATTTGTGGTTCAAAAAATACGATGAAAGACTTCAAATAGAGAGAGTTTCATCCAAAGAAAGAAAAGAAAAAATGGATGTAGTGAATCCTAAATATGTGCTTAGAAACTACATGTCTCAACTAGCAATTGACGAAGCAGATAAAGGAAATTATACTTTAATTGATGAATTATTTCAGCTCTTAAAAAAACCATATTCAGAACAACCAGAAAACGAAAAATGGTTTGCAAGAAGACCAGAGTGGGCAAGGAACAAAGTAGGTTGTTCTATGTTAAGTTGTAGTTCTTAAAACTATTTACAATTAAGACCTCACAGGTTTTAAAAACCTGTGAGGTCTCTTAAAGTAATACAAAAATGAAATTAGGATTAGGAACAGCAGCTTTAGGAAGACCACAATACATTAATGTTCGTCAAGAAGATTGTGATAACTCAAATTTGGCTAAATTTAGAAAACAAAGTTTTACTGTTTTAGAAGAAGCGTATAATTTAGGTGTTCGTTATTTTGATACTGCTCCTGGTTATGGTTTGGCAGAAGCATTAGTTTTAGAATGGTTGCAAACTAAAAATGACAGTTCTATTGAAATCGCTACAAAATGGGGATATACATACACGGCAAATTTTAATGCAAACGCCACGGTTCACGAAGTAAAAGAGCATAGTTTCTCTAAATTAAAGGAACAATGGAATTTTTCTAAACAACTTCTGCCCTATTTAAAAGTATATCAGATTCATTCTGCAACTTTAGAAACGGGAGTTTTAGAAAACACCGAAGTTTTAGAACAATTAGTCTTTTTAAAAAAAGAACACAATCTAAAAATAGGATTGACCACAACAGGCACAAACCAAGTTGAAGTGATTAAAAAAGCTTTAAATATTTTGGTCGATGGAGAGTCGGTTTTTGATTTGTTTCAGGTGACCTATAATTTTTTAGATCAAAGTTTATTAGAAATTTCAGCGGAATTAATTCGTCAAAACAAATCGATTATAGTTAAAGAAGCTTTGGCAAATGGAAGAGTTTTTAAGAACGAAAACTATCCTCATTATAAAGAAATGTATGCAACATTAGAAACCTTAGCAAAAAAACACATCGTTGGTGTAGATGCAATTTCTCTAAAATATTGCGAGCAAACAATTCCGAATAGTATTGTTTTAAGCGGAGCAAGTACTGCTAAACAATTGAAAGAGAATTTAAAAATAAATTCTTTTACGTTGTCTACGGATGAAATTGAAACCTTAAATTCTTTAAAAGTTTCTCCAGAATCATACTGGACAGAAAGAAAACGGTTAGCATGGAATTGATTAAAATCGCTTTTGGTGGTGGTTGTCATTGGTGTACAGAAGCTGTTTTTCAATCTTTAATTGGTGTAGAAAAAGTGGAACAAGGTTGGGTTTCGTCCACAGAAAAAAATCATACATTTTCTGAAGCGGTTGTTGTTCTTTTTAATCTCGAAAAAATTGATTTAAAAACACTTATTCAAATCCACTTATTAACACATAAAAGCACAAGTAATCATTCTATGAGAACAAAATATCGTTCTGCGGTATATTATTTTACGCATCAACAAAAAGAAGAAAGCTTAAAGATAGTTGAAAAATTACAGCCAAATTTTAAAGATAAAATTATTACAAAAGTATTAGAGTTTAAAGATTTTAAACCTTCTACAAAGGAATTTCAGAAGTATTATCAATCGAACCCTAGCAAACCTTTTTGTAAAAAATATATTGATCCAAAATTAAAATTTATTTTGTCTAATTTTTCTGAATATTCTAAACAAACAAATTCCTGATAAAGTTTTATCTTAGTCGGATAAATAGAAATTGAACTTTATTAAATGTTGCACGAACTTAAAGAAATTATTCAGCAAGCAATTATCAATCAAAAAAAAGGCCTTAAAAACGTCTTGGTAACTGTGGTCGATTTAAATGGATCTTCTTACAGAAAACCAGGTGTTAGAATGTTAATTTCTAATGATGATTCTTATACAGGTGCTGTAAGTGGTGGTTGCGTTGAAAAAGAAATTATGAAGCGTGCACAAGCTGTTTTTGCTGATAAAAAAGCTAAAATTATTACTTATGATGGCAGATATCGATTAGGCTGCGAAGGCATCTTATATATTTTAATTGAACCCTTTATTATTTCCGATGCATTTTTAGCAGTATTTTTATTAGCTTTAGAAAATAGAGAAACTATAAAAATTGATTCTTATTACAAGAAACAAGATGAAGCTATTGGTAATTATGGTTCTGCTCTTACATTTAAAAAAACCGAACAATTTACGGTATCAGATTCTTTCAGTTTGAAAAAAGCTACAACTGAAACTATTTTTACTCAGCACTTACAACCTTTATTTAAATTATTAATTATTGGGGGCGAACACGATGCTGTTAAATTATCTAAAATAGCAGCTAATTTAGGTTGGCAAATAGAAGTTATAACAGCTGCAAAAGACGCTAAAACACTCTCTAATTTCCCAGGAGCACATGCTGTAATTGGTGAAACTCCAGAAACAATTCAATTTTCTGATATTGAAGAAAATACTGCCATTGTATTGATGAATCATAGTTATGTGCAAGACTTAAAATACTTGGTACAACTATCTAAATATCAACCAAAATATATCGGAATTTTAGGCGCGCCAAACAGAAGAGAAAAGCTATTTGATGAACTTTTTGAGTTTTCACCAGAAACTACAGAAGAATTTTTAGATTGTATTTACACACCTGCGGGTTTAAATATTGGCGCAAAAACACCAGAAGAAATTGCAATTTCTATTATTGCAGAAATTTTATCTGTAATTAGAGAAAAAAAATCATTCCCGTTGAGAGATCTACAAGGAAAAATTCATAATTAAAAGATGAAAAATATTGCTATTTTAGTTTTAGCTGCAGGTACATCTTCTAGAATGAAGACACCCAAACAATTGGTTAAAATTGGAACTAACTTTTTGCTAGAAACCGTACTATCAAAAGCAAAATCTATTAATCATCATTCTGTTTATTGTGTTTTAGGAGCAAATGCCACCTTAATTCGGAAAGAAATTTCATGTCCCGATATTCACTTTATTTACAATTCTAATTTTAACGAAGGCCTAAGTGCTAGCATTGTTGCAGGAATTACTGAATTTGAATTGAAAAATAAAAAATTTGATGCAGTTCTTATTCTTTTAGGAGATCAACCAGCAATAGCGAAAGAATATTTGAATGCGATGGTCGATTTGTTTTCTAAAGATAAATCAAAAATAATAGCCTCTAATTATGGTGAAAAATTAGGCGTTCCGGCAATTTTTCCTAAAAGTTACTTTTCAACACTAAAGAAAATGTTAGGAGATTTTGGAGCAAAAGCTATTTTAAACGAAAATAAAGATGTGATTGCTCTAAATGAACAAACAAATTTTATAGATATTGATACAGAAAAAGACTTAGAAGACTTTAAAAAATCTATTTTAAAATAGTTATTTTTACAATATGAATTTCATAAAAAAAACACTCTCTATTCTTGTTATTTTAATTCTAATTTCTGCTTGTGCAACTATTAAAATGCAAGTTTCAGAAAACCATTCATACATTCCCAGAAAAGATTCTTCAAAAATTATTCATTCTTTTTATTTAATTGGTGATGCTGGTAATTCCAATTTAAGTAAAAAAGATTCTGCTCTTTCATATTTAGAACAAGAAATTAAAGCTGCAAAAAAAAATTCTACCTTAATTTTTTTGGGAGACAATGTATATCAAAAAGGAATTCCCGAGGAAAACTCTAAAACCTACGAACTAGCAAAACACAGGTTAAAAGTTCAGACAGATATTGGCAAGAAATTTCCAGGTAAAACATTTTTTATACCAGGAAATCATGATTGGTATAGCGGCCTAAAAGGATTAAAAAGACAAGAGAAATTAGTGGAAAAAGCGTTGGGTAAAAATACTTTTTTACCTGAAAAGGGTTGCCCTTTAGAAAAGGTTGAGGTAAATGATGCTATAAATATTATTGTTGTAGATACGCATTGGTATGTTACAGACTGGGACAAACATCCTGGAATTAATGATGCCTGTGAGATAAAAACAAGAGAAAAATTCTTTGAAGAATTTGAAGGGCTTTTAAAAAAATCTCAAGGAAAAACTACATTAATTGCGTTGCACCACCCGATGTTTACCAACGGTCCTCATGGTGGTTATTATTCATTTAAAAGCCATATGAAACCCTTACCTTTATTTGGTTCTGCTTTAAATATTCTAAGAAAAACTTCTGGCGTTACAAACACAGATCAACAAAATGAAAAATACAATCATTTAAGAAAACGTATTATAAGTTTAGCACAACAGAATGAAAAAGTGATTTTTGTTTCTGGCCACGAACATAGTCTACAATATATTGTGCAAGACAATATTCCGCAAATTGTAAGTGGTTCTGGTTCTAAAGTTACAGCAACTAAAAATGTAAACGGAGGTATTTTCTCTTACGGAACACAAGGTTTTGCGAGACTAGATGTTTATGAAGACGGTGCTTCTACCGTACATTTTTATACAGCTAAAGAACGTAAAATAATTTTTGAAGCCAATATATACAAAAAAGATAGCATTGTCGCTTTTAATGATTTTCCGAATGCTAGCCTTACAGAAAAAAAGGCTGGAATTTACACCAAAGATGAAACCAAAAAAGGGAAATTTTATAGTTTCCTTTGGGGGAAAAGGTATCGTAAATACTTTGGTCAGAAAATTGTAGCTCCAACTGTAAATTTAGATACTTTGTATGGTGGTTTAAAACCGGTTAGAAAAGGTGGCGGACATCAATCTAAGTCTTTACGCTTAGAAGATAAAGACGGTAAAGAATATGTAATGCGAGCGTTGCGAAAAAATGCGGTTCAATATCTACAAGCAGTTGCTTTTAAAGATCAATATGTAGAAGGGCAATTCAATAAAACATATACCGAAGATTTATTGTTAGACGTTTTTACAGGTTCGCATCCTTATGCACCTTTTGCAATCGATAAATTAGCAGAAGCCATAGACGTTTACCACACAAAACCAATACTATTTTATGTTCCTAAACAAGCAGGTTTAAAAGAGTTTAATGCTGGTTTTGGAGACGAATTGTATATGATTGAAGCAAGAACTGCAGATGGTCATGGAGATAAAAAATATTTTGGCTTTTCTGATGAAATAATTAGTACAGATGATTTAAGAAAAAACTTAGCTAAAGACGAAAAATACGTTTTAGATGAAGCTTCATATATAAGAGCACGATTGTTTGATATGTTAATTGGAGATTGGGATAGACACCAGGATCAATGGAGATGGGCTACGTTTAATGAGGGTGAAAAAGTTATTTACAGACCCGTTCCAAGAGATCGAGATCAAGCTTTTTCTATATTTAGTGATGGTTTTTTAATGAATACGATTACTAGCATAATTCCTGCTTTAAAAGGGATGCGTTCTTATACCGAAGACATTAAACATCCTGAACATTTTAGCTTGTCTGCATATCCTTTAGATATGAGATTGATTAGAGAATCTAACAAAGAAAACTGGGACAAGCAAGTACAAGTTATTCAAAATCAAATTACAAATGAGGTTATAGAAAGTGCTTTTTCTAAACTCCCTGAAGAAGTTCGAGGTGATGCCATAGATGATATTAAAAGAAAATTAAAAGGACGTAGAAAAAACCTTCAAAAGATTTCTGATAAATACTTTAATTACTTAAACAAATTTCAAGTAATTACAGGAACTCATAAAGATGATTGGTTTGAAATTGATCGTTTTGTAAATGGAGATACAGAAATTACAGCGTACAGAATTAAAGGTGGTGAAAAAGCAGAAATTGTACATAAAAGACGCTATAAGAAAGATATTACCCAGAATATTTGGATTTATGGTCTAGATGATGATGACCAATTTGTAGTGAATGGATCACCCGGAAAAACACCTATTAAAATAAAATTGATTGGTGGTTTAAATAACGATATCTATGAAATAAATGCTCCGAAATTTATAAAAGTGTATGATTATAAGTCTAAAAAGAACACTTTTATCACTAAAAATTTCAATAAGAAAATTACAGATGATTATAAAACAAACACCTATAATTACAAAAAATTAAGAAGTAGTAGTAATTTAATTTCTCCTGCATTTGGGTACAACCCAGATGATGGTGTTAAAGTAGGAGTTAAGAACACACGTTTAGTAAATGGTTTCGAGAGAAACCCTTTCACAAGAAAACATGTTATTGAAGGCTATTATTTCTTTGCTACAAATGGGTATGAAATAAAATATAATGGCGAATTCGCAAATATTATAGATCGCTGGAACCTAGGTTTAAATGCACAATTTAACAGTCCTAATTATGCGAAAAACTTCTTTGGCTTTGGAAATAATTCTATAAACCTAGAAGCAGATGAAACCGTACATAAAAATTATAATAGAGTTAAAATAAGAAAAATACAAGCAGGTACATTTTTAAAATGGAGAGGAGATTTAGGTGCGAAATTTACCATTGCTGCAAATTTTCAAAGTTTTGATATAGAAAGAACTGCTGGTCGGTTTTTAGAAACACAGTATGCCGCAGGAAATAAAATATTTAATGCACAGAACTTTTTTAACACCGAGGCAAACTATTATTATCAACATTCAGACAATCCTGCCTTTCCTACTTTAGGAGTAGAATTTAATGCTCTCATCGGCCACACGAATAATTTAGAGGAAGCTAGTAGTTTTTCTTACGCAACTTCTTCATTAGGAATAACACATAAATTAATTCCAAGCGGAAAATTAGTTTTAGCCTCTAAAATTGATGGACATTTTACGTTTGGTAATAATTTTGAATTTTATCAAGGAGCAACTATTGGAGGAAATGAAGGTTTACGTGCTTATAGAAATGAACGTTTTACAGGAAAGAATGCTTTTTATCATACAACAGACCTTCGTTATAACATTAGTAATTTAAGAACTGCTATTTTGCCTATTAATATTGGTATTTATAGTGGTTTTGACTATGGTAAAGTCTGGGGAACACCAACAACATTAACAGTGTTACCAAGACAATCATCACTACCAAATACATCTTATGGTGGTGGAATCTTTTTAAATGCTGCAAACATGTTAACCACAAGTTTGGGGGTTTTTAACGGTAACGAAGGAGCAAGAATTACGTTTAACTTAGGTTTCGATTTTTAAAATTATGAATTATTCAGCAATTATATTTGGTGCCATTTTTGGTTTTTTAGCAATTCTTTTAGGTGCTTTTGGCGCACATTTATTGAAGAAAAAACTAACACAAGAGCAATTACAAAGTTTTGAAACAGGAGTGAAATACCAAATGTATCATGCAATTGTTTTGCTCGTTTTGGGTTTTCAATTAAACAGAGAAATAACAATTGACAGCTATATAATTAGCTCCTTTATAATTGGAGTAATTCTATTTTCCTTTTCAATATATGGGTTGGTAATTTCATCAGCAAATAACAGAAAGCTAAAATTTTTAGGCCCAATTACACCTTTAGGAGGTTTATTTTTAGCATTAGGTTGGGCGTTGATTATTTATAAATATAGTTTCTTATATTTTATTTAATTTTCAACTCATACAAATTACCACCAGTGCCACCAGATTTTTCATCAGTAATTAATAAGGTATTGTTATCTTTAAAAGTGATGCTTTCTTTTTGAGAACGGTGTGCTAATTCTATTTCGGTTACTTTTCCAGAGAGGAATTTATCACCTTTAAAATCAGTGAAAATTAGTACACTTTTTTGAGAAAGTAACGCCACTTTTTTTCCGTTTGGAGAAATGTCTGCAGAAGTTATCCAACATTTAACATCCTTACAGTTTTCAAATTCCCCTATAATTTCAGCAGTGTAGTTTCCTTTTATTGCAGGTATTTTATACAGTGTGGTTTTTCCGTAATTTCCTTTTACACGACTTTTACTAAAAATATAAAGTGAACTATTAAAATAGAAAAAAGATTCAGCATCAAAATACCTGTCTTTCTTTTTAGGCGGAAATTTATTCTGATTCGGATATTCAAATTCAATTTCAGCTACCTCAGCATTTTTTTCATCCAACTCATTTTGTTCTACAATGATAATAGATAAATTTTTTCTTTTGCTGTAATTGTTTCCAAAATCACCAATATAAATATTTCCTTTTTCGTCTGAAGTTAAATCTTCCCAATCATGATTTTTAGCTTTAACGTATATCTCTTTAATAATTTCTCCTTCGTGATTTAAACCATATAAAATTGATTTATTTCCCCCATCATTTACCATCCAGATTAAATCTGATTTTGGCACTATTTCTGTACCAGAAACTTCCTCTAAAACTTTAGGTAAATCTGTAATCAACTTTAACTGTCCGAAATTCTGACAACTAAAAAAGAATAAAACACTAAATAATATTGCTATTTTCTTCATCAATACTAAAATTTATAATTACAATTTTAAGACTGTTTTTTACGAAAAAACTTCAAGATAAGTGAAGCTCTGTTTAAGTTTACCAACTTCCGCCAGCTCCACCTCCACTAAAACCTCCACCGCCAAAACCGCCACCAAAGCCGCCTCCGCCAAAACTTCCTCCTCCTGAAGAACCTCCAAAACCGCTTCCACCTCTACCAGCGTTACTTAAAATTATGGCAGTAAATAGCGTATCTGCAAGTGAACCACTTCTAAAACCTTTGCCACCTCCTTTGTTGTTTTTATTTCCTCTAGAGATTATAATTATGAAAATTATAATTATAATCACAAAGAAAATAATTCCAGGATCAAAACCTTTGGCTTCTTTTTTACGAGTTCCTTTATATTCTCCATTAAGCAATTGAAAAATAGTATCCGAACCTTTGTCTAAACCAGCGTAAAAATCTCCTTTTTTAAATTCTGGAATAATAACGTTTCTTGTTATTTCTCCTACAATACCAGCTGTTAAGATTGGCTCAATTCCGTAACCTGGAGCAATCCAAATTTTTCTATCTTTTTTTGCCAAAAGAATAAGAATACCATTATCTTCTTTTGCTTGTCCAATTCCCCATTTCTGCGCCCATCTTGGAGTTAGAATACCAATACTTTCATTTTTTGTAGTTTCTATTACAATTACTACAATTTGCGTGGATGTAGAATCTGAATAGCGAACTAGTTTATTCTCTAAATTTGTTTTTTGAGTAGCAGTTAGTAGGTTTACATAGTCGTAAACACTTGTCTGCTCTTTCGGTATTTCTGGTATTGTAAATTGCCCAAAAGCTAATTGAGTAGATAGAAAACCGAGTAAAAGAATTAAAATTTTAATTGATTTCAAGAAATTAATTATTTAGAAATTTCATTAGATAGTTCGTTTTCATCATCCGTTTGCCAAGGAAAATGACTCTGTAATTCTAAACCAGCTTTTAAGATTCCATCTACAATTCCTTGTTTGAAATTCCCTTTTTTAAACTGATTTTGAATGATATCTTTTGTAGCATCCCAAAAGTTTTTTGGCACTACATCATTAATACCTTTATCGCCGCAAATAACAAATTTATGGTCTTTTACAGCAACATATATTAAGACTCCGTTTGAGTCTTTGGTATTATCCATTTTTAGCAAATGAAATACTTCTAGCGCACGTTCATAATGTTCCTTCTCTGAAGAAGCTTCAATATGAACTCGTATTTCGCCAGAAGTATTTGTCTCTGCTGTTCTAATTGCAGAAATAATTTCTTTTTCTTCTGCTTCCGTAAGAAACTCTTCTACTTTAGACATATATTATTTTTTACTGAAATCTACTTTTACTGGTTTTTCGGCTCCTGCTTCTGATTGGAAATAAGGTTTTCCTTCAAAATTAAACCAACCTGCTAAAATAGAATTCGGGAATTTTTTAACGTGATTGTTGTAAGGCTTTATTTGTTCATTAAAACGGGTTCTAGCAGTAAGAATTTGGTTTTCTGTACTTGCTAACTCGTCTTGTAATTTCAAGAAATTCTGATTCGCTTTTAATTCAGGATATCTCTCTACTGTTACCAATAAACTTTTTAAAGCGCCACTTAAACCTCCTTGTACTTTATTAAACTGCGCTAATTGTTCTGGTGTAATATTAGAAGGATCTATGTTTACAGAAGTTGCTTTTGCTCTTGCTTCAATTACTTCTACCAGAGTACCTCTTTCAAAATCGGCTGCTCCTTGTACTGTATTTACTAAATTACCAATCAGATCATTTCTTCTTTGGTAAGATGTTTCTACGTTTGCCCAAGATTCAGAAACGCTTTCATTTAATTCTACTGCAGTATTATTAAACCCTTTTCCCCAATTATAGAATCCGAATATAACTACAAGAATAACTATTACAGGAATTAACCATTTTTTCATAATTTCTATTTTTTAAATTTTAGTTGATTTATTTTTTGATTGCAACAAATTTACCTAATATTCTTTAGAATATGAAGTAGTTACTTGCTTTATCTATAGATTAGACACACAAAAGTGAAATGTGTTACAGTTGATTCTTAATTTTATTCAATTCTGCTTTTACAGCTTCTAACCTACTAATAATTTCGTGGTTATAAATTGTAGAATCTGGATTCTTTTTTAGCTTTTGTTTTGCACCTTCTAAAGTAAAACCTCTTTCTTTTACTAAATTAAAAATAAGTTTGAAGTTTACAATGTCATCCGCAGTAAAAAGACGGTTTCCTTTTGCGTTTTTTTTAGGTTTGATAATGTCAAATTCCTTCTCCCAAAAACGGACTAAAGAGGTATTTACATTAAACGCCTTAGCAACTTCACCTATTTTATAATACCTTTTCTCTGGTAAATCTACATGCATTTTTTTAGTGTTCTGTGTTCAGTAATCGAAAAAATATTATTGAATGTAGGTTCGTTCTTTTTAAAGATAACCTTTTATTTATTCTTATTTCTATACTCAAAAATTAGTCATAAGACTGTCCTTCTTCTTCAGAAGCTTTCTGCATTGCGGCAAATTCTTCTGGTGTTAAATCTCCATAATAAAAATTAATAGGGTTTAAAGCTCTGTCATTCTTATGCACTTCGTAGTGTAAATGTGCAGAAACAGATCTACCTGTGTTCCCTACATAACCTATTAAATCGCCTCGTTTTACTTTTTGCCCACTTCTTGCTTTTATTTTACTCATGTGTGCATAGATCGTTTTATAACCATAACCATGATCTATATAAATTACGTTACCAAAGGTGGCACTTCTTTCTGAACGAATTACTTCTCCGTTTCCAGAAGCATAAATTGGCGTTCCTATAGGTGCAGTAAAATCCATTCCTTTATGAAACTTTCTAATTTTTAAAATAGGATGCATTCTCCATTTATAACCAGAAGCCATTCTTGTTAAATCGACTAATTTTACAGGTAATATTGCAGGAATTGACGCTAACATCTTCTCCTTTTCTTTTGCTAAAATTACAATTTCATCTAAAGACTTAGACTGTATTACCAATTGTTTAGACAAAATATCTACATCTTTGGTTAACTGTTTTATCATTTTAGAATTATCATAACCTTCTAAACTCTTATACCTATTTACACCTCCAAAACCAGCTTTTCTTTGCTCATTTGGTATTGGGTTTGCCTCAAAGTACATTCTATAAATATTATTATCTCTTTCTTGTAATTGTGTTAAGACAGTAGAACTTTCTTCTATTCTTTTAGATAATAAATTTAAATTTAATTGTAAATTTTCGTTTTCTCTATTTAATGCTCTTTCATTTGGCGACATTATAAACTGACTAAAAACGATAAAACCTATAAATGCAATCAATAAAACTGCCAAAAAACCGAAAATAGTTTTCTTATAATAATCACTTTTTCTTACAGCAATTTTTCTGTAAGAAAGTGTATCTGCATCGTAATAATATTTTACTTTTGCCATAATTCTAAATGTACTATTTTTGTTTTCTTAAAATCGATTTTTGTATAAATCTCGTTTTTAATAACTCGCTAATTTACAAAATGTTTTACAACTACTTTTTAAAAGTAGTTTTTTAAAGATATATTAACATAATCCAACTTGTTGGAAACTTCTTTTATTATGAAATCTCAAGATATTCGTGCTACGTTTTTAAACTTTTTTAAAGAAAAATCGCATTTAATTGTGCCTTCTGCGCCAATGGTTACTAAAGATGACCCAACTTTAATGTTTGTAAATTCTGGTATGGCACCTTTTAAAGAATATTTTTTAGGAAACGGAACTCCAAAGAATAACAGAATTTCAGATTCGCAAAAATGCTTGCGTGTTTCTGGTAAACATAACGATTTAGAAGAAGTTGGGTATGACACCTATCATCATACATTATTCGAAATGTTAGGTAACTGGTCTTTTGGAGATTACTTTAAAAAAGAAGCAATTGCTTGGGCTTGGGAATTGTTAACCGAAGTCTACAAAATAGACAAAGACATATTATATGTTACCGTTTTTGAAGGTTCTGATGATGCAGACAACCTAAAAATGGATACCGAAGCATATGATTTATGGAAAGAATTTATTGCTGAAGACCGAATTTTAAAGGGAAATAAAAAGGATAATTTCTGGGAAATGGGCGAACAAGGACCTTGTGGGCCATGTTCTGAAATTCATGTAGATATTCGTTCTGCGGAAGAAAAAGCGAAAGTAGATGGTAGAACTTTAATTAATGAAGATCATCCACATGTGGTAGAAATCTGGAACTTGGTTTTTATGCAATTCAATAGAAAAGCAAACGGGACTTTAGAGGAGTTACCAAACAAACACATAGACACAGGAATGGGTTTTGAGCGTTTGTGTATGGTTTTACAAAACGTACAATCTAATTATGATACCGATATTTTTAAACCAATTATTAGTGAAATTGGCACCATAACCAACACTAAATATGGCGCAAATAAGCAACAAGACATTGCAACGCGTGTAATTTCAGATCACGTAAGGGCAGTCGCTTTTTCTATTGCCGATGGTCAGTTACCTAGTAATACAGGTGCTGGTTATGTAATTCGTAGAATTTTACGAAGAGCAATAAGATATGGCTTTACATTTCTAGATAAAAAAGAACCATTCATTTACCAATTGGTAGATGTTTTAAGTAAAAAAATGGGCGATGCTTTCCCTGAATTGAAAGCACAAAAACAATTAATAGAAAATGTTATTAGAGAGGAAGAAGCTTCCTTTTTAAGAACTTTAGACAAAGGTTTAATTTTGTTAGACGGAATTATTTCGGCTGCTGATTCTAAAGAAATTTCTGGTGAAAAAGTATTCGAATTGTATGACACTTTTGGTTTTCCTGTTGATTTAACCGCGTTAATTTTATCTGAAAAAGGTTATACTCTAGATGAAAAAGGATTTCAAGAAGAACTTCAAAAACAAAAAAACAGATCGAGAGCTGCTAGTGAAAGTTCTACCGAAGATTGGACAGTTTTAGTTGATGATCTTATTGAAGAATTTATTGGTTATGATGCCTTAGACGCAAATGTAAAACTAACTAGATACAGAAAGGTAACGTCTAAAAAAGACG
Source organism: Polaribacter sp. ALD11 (assembly GCF_002831685.1). Lineage (NCBI taxonomy): Bacteria > Pseudomonadati > Bacteroidota > Flavobacteriia > Flavobacteriales > Flavobacteriaceae > Polaribacter > Polaribacter sp. ALD11. The sequence goes on from NZ_CP025119.1 coordinate 1,924,446, forward strand.
GAGAAATGTATCAATTAGTTTTCAACTTAACTCCGTTTTATCCTGAAGGTGGTGGACAAGTTGGTGACAAAGGATATTTAGAAGATACTCATGGAGATGTTGTTTATATTCTAGATACTAAGAAAGAAAACAACGTAATTATTCACTTTACAAAAAACCTTCCGAAGCATTTAAACGAGAGCTTTAAAGCTGTTGTAGATAAAAAACAACGTTATAGAACAGAATGTAACCATACAGCAACACATTTATTGCATCAAGCTTTAAGAGAAGTTTTAGGAACGCATGTAGAGCAAAAAGGTTCTGCGGTTCATTCTAAATATTTACGTTTCGATTTTTCTCACTTTTCTAAATTAACAGTTGATGAACTGCGTGACGTAGAAGACTTTGTAAATGCGCGTATTTCTGGAAAACTTCCTTTAGTAGAAAAAAGAAATATACCAATGCAACAAGCAATTGACGATGGCGCAATGGCGTTGTTTGGTGAAAAATATGGAGATACCGTTCGTGCGATTAAATTTGGAGAATCTGTAGAATTATGTGGCGGAACACACGTGAAAAATACTGGAGATATTTGGCACTTCAAAATTAAATCTGAAGGTGCAGTAGCATCTGGTATTAGAAGAATTGAAGCAATTACAAATGACGCAGTGAAAGGTTTTTATTATGACAATAATAAAACATTATTTGAAATTAAAGATTTATTAAACAATGCTAAAGAACCTGTAAAAGCGGTTCAGAAATTACAAGATGAAAATACCTCTTTACAAAAACAAATAGAACAACTTTTAAAAGAGAAAGCACAGAATTTATCGGGCGAAATCAAAAATCAATTACAAGAAATTAATGGTGTTCAGTTTTTAGCAACCAAAGTAGATTTAGACGCAAACGGAATTAAAAACTTAGCTTTCAGTTTGGGAAAGGATTATAAAAACTTATTCTTATTATTTGCGACTGCACCTTCTAACGACAAAGCAATGTTAACGTGCTATATTTCTAAGGAATTGGCAAATGACCGTGGTTATGACGCTGGTAAAGTAGTTAGAGAGCTTGGAAAACTAATTCACGGTGGTGGTGGTGGACAAAATTTCTTTGCAACTGCTGGTGGAAAAAATCCTGGAGGAATTCCTAAAGCTTTAGAAAGAGCGGTAGATTATTTAGTTTAAAATGAAATTACAAACCAATATATCAATTAAAAAAACACCAAAGAACCTAATCAATTATTCTTCTAAGATACTTTTGTTGGGTTCTTGTTTTTCAGAAAATATTGGTAATCAGCTTTCTTATTTTAAGTTTCAGTCGAATCAGAATCCGTTTGGAATTCTATTTCATCCCAAAGCAATAGAAACCTTAATAATAAAAGCAATTAATGAAGAAAGGTATACCGAAAAAGATTTAATTTTTAACAATGAACGCTGGCATTCTTTTGATGCACATTCTAACTTAAGTTCTGTTGATAAAAACGAACTTTTAGTTAATTTAAATGCAGCATTAATTCAAACTAAAAAACAACTCGAAGAAGCAACACATATTATAATAACTTTAGGTACTTCTTGGGTCTATAGATTTATAGAAACAGATGCAATTGTAGCAAACTGTCATAAAGTTCCGCAGAAAAAATTTTTGAAAGAAGTATTATCTGTTGATGAAGTCTCAGAAATTTTAGACCGCAGTATTGCACTTCTAAAAATGCTAAACGTAGATATTTCTGTTACACTTACAGTTTCTCCTGTTCGTCACTTAAAAGATGGTTTTATAGAGAATACAAGAAGCAAAGCACACCTAATTGCAGGAATCCACAACGTTGTAAACCCAAAAGATAACATACATTATTTTCCTTCTTATGAAATTGTAATGGATGAATTAAGAGAGTATCGTTTTTATAATGAAGACATGATTCACCCGAATAAAATAGCTATTAGTTACATTTGGGAAAAATTTGTTGCAGCTTGGTTTACCGAAGCATCACAAATTACGATGCAAGAAATAGAAATAATTCAGAAAGGAATTTCTCACAGACCATTTAATGAAAACTCTGCGCAACATCAACAATTTTTAGAAACCTTAGCACTTAAAAAGAAAGCAATAATAAAGAAACATTCTTTTATTTCTTTTTAGAATAAAAGTGAGAAAAGAAAATTAGTTTCTCATAAAATTTTATTTGTACCTTTAAATTTAGTAATATTTCACTAAATAATATGGCTCAAAAAATTCTTATTGGTATAATCTCTGGGACACTTGTAGGCATCTTTGTTACAGCTATTGTACTGCCAAAAACACATAACTTATTAGAGTTGTTACTAACAAAAATTACAACAACCTCTGTAATTACAGGAATACTATGTGGTATTTACGCAAAATTGTCACATTCTAAACTACAAGTGTTTTTTATATCGATACTTATAGGAATTATTATTTTCTACATAAAATATCTATTAACAGGTCAAGATTTAGATGCCTTAACTATGGGAGCTTTTGTTGGTGCAATGTTAGGTGGTATTTTTGCTATTGTTAGCAAAGCAACACATTCTTACAAAGTGTACACTAGACTGCACAAACGAAGAAGAAAAGGTTTCGGTAATTACCGTTAATTTAATTCTTTTGCAACATTTTGCCAAGGCCCTCCATTGATAACATCTACGCCGTTTTGAGCTAAAAACTGAGTTGCTTGTCCGCTTCTACCTCCACTTTTACAAACTGCAATTACAGGTTTTCCCCAAGATTTAATTTGTTCTATTTCTAATGGAATTAAACTTAAAACAACATGTTTAGAACCTTCTATATGTCCTTCATCCCATTCAGCTAAAGTTCTAACGTCTAGAATTACCGCCTCTTTTTCTATGTATTCTTTTATTTCTGTACTCATATCTTTTCTTTTAAAAATGTCAAAAAACCCCATAATTCTATATTTCTGATTGCTCGACGTTTAATAAATTTAATCCGTTTTCTATTAATTTCTTATAGGTCTCATTTTTTTGTAAAACTAACAAGTAAGAAAGTATTTCTTCTTGTATCAAAAAATGATGCTGCAAAGCTACTTCATAAAGTTCTAAATTCAATAACCAATCATTAGAAAAATCTTTTTTCAACTGATTAAAAATAATTGTTAGATTTTTTTCAGAAACTGAGTTTGCTTCACGCATACTCCTTACTTCTTCATATAAAGAATACAATGCCCTTTCTTTCTCTGAATACTTTATTTTGTGCGTTTTTGTTTTCGATACTTCACTTTCATCTTTAAAAGAATTGATATCTGCTGCGCCTCCATATGCAGAAATTACTTCTTTACCAACTGCCATGTCATAAGTTCCCCATTCTGGTTCAAACAAGATTGTTTCATTATGCGTAACCGTACAATTTTCAAAAGAAATTATTAATATTTTACCGCGCAAATCTCTAGTACCTGTAATTACATCTCCAACAACTTTTAGTCCGCCTTCAAATTCTAAAAAAATACGTTTTCCTTCATAAATTTGATACGCTTCTAAATCTCTAGGGCTCATGTTTTCGATAGGAATATTAATTCCTTTTAACTTACCAACAGGACTTCCAAAACCACCCTTATGATTCTCTACACCGTGACCAATTAATTCTTTATCTCTATTTGACAAAGCTGTTAAACCAGTAGTTTGAAAATAAATTGGTTTGTTGTTTTCATCTGCAATAACGTTGGTAAAAACTCCAGAAATTTGTATTCCTGTACTCAATTCAATCGTTCCTAAATTCTTAGAGTTTATTAATTTCTGTATTCCTTTTAAACCACCTTTTCTAATGGCCATTTTATTTGCGAATTGCTCTAGAACCAAACTTAAGTGTGCAAAATCTGGCGTTACAAATAATTGTGGTTGTGGTTTTGTTATATCGAAATTTATATTTGCCGTTTCAATAGAATAAGGTGCTTTTTTAACTTCATCTTTCATACACCAAGCACTTTCACCAATAGAAGAAAGCAAACCTGCTCCGTAAATTTTAGGGTTTTCTAAAGTACCAATTAAACCGTATTCAACAGTCCACCAGTGCAAGTTTCTTATTTGTGCCATTTCAGACAATTCGCCCATATTGTCTTGTAAAAATTCTACTTCTTCTTGTGCTGCATTTATTTCTTTGTCTGAAGAGTTTGGATCTTCTTTTAAGATTGATAAAAGACGAATTGCTTCGTACATTTCATAATCTTTAGCAGAAGAAATAGCTTTACAACCAATCTCACCAAAACGTCTTAAATACTCTGCGTATTCTGGGTTTGCAATAATAGGCGCATGCCCCGCTGCTTCATGAATAATGTCTGGCGCGGGCGTATATTCTATATGATTTATAGTTCTCATATCAGATGCAATTACCAAAACATTATAGGCTTGAAACTCCATAAATGCATTTGGCGGAATAAAACCATCTACAGAAACTGCTGCCCAACCGATGTCTTTCAAAATACGATTCATCCCATCCATGTAGGGAATTTCTTCTGTTGAAATACCCGTTTTGGCGAGTCCTTTTATGTAAGATTTATGTGCAACCTTACTTAGGTAATCAACATTAATTCTCATAACATAACGCCAAACTGCTTGGTTTTGTGCTGTATATTCTTCATAAGGCTGTTTTACAACAAACTTATGTAAATGTTTGGGTAATTTTTTTGTGACATCATTCAATTGAAACTGCATATTCATCTAAATATTGAATTATTCTTACAAAATTACGTATTAAATCAATAATTATTCATTTTATATTTGTTAAATAACAGATGTAACATTTTGTTGTTTTCTGCTACTAATAATTAACTATAAAGTGGATTATTATGAGTTTTGGTGGTTCTGTAGCGGCAATGATAGCAAGTATAAAAGCGAATAAAAGAACTCGTATTTCTCTTCCAAAAAAGTAACAAAAGTGAATTGTTCTTCCCAAATAAAGCTACAAAAAACGATTTAAAAGAAGTTCTTGAGAAAGTTCAAAAACAAAACAATCGTAGTTTCTTAAAAAACATTGGACTTATTATCATCTTAACAATACTACTATTCTACATAATAAGTATAGATAATTATTAAAATAAGAATATTTAAAAAAACCACAAGTAACAACTGCTTATCTTTTAATTTTACGCTATCGGTTTCGTGAAAATTTAAAAATAAGACAAAAAACTTTCTTATTTTTACTGTTCAATTTTAGAAAATGAACAAGAAAGTTATCTTAATGATTTTAGATGGTTGGGGAATTACGCAAGACCCAAAAGTATCTGCAATTTACAACGCAAAAACACCTTTTATAAACGGTTTGTATGACAAATACCCTCATGCAGAACTAAGAACAGATGGTTTACACGTTGGTTTGCCAGAAGGTCAAATGGGTAATTCGGAAGTTGGTCACATGAATTTAGGTGCTGGTAGAATTGTATATCAAAATTTAGCTAGAATTAACAAAGCAGTTAAAGGAAAAACTTTAGGCAAAGAAAAAGTATTGTTAGATACTTTAAAATACGCCAAAGAAAACAACAAAGATGTTCATTTATTAGGTTTGGTTTCTAACGGTGGTATTCATGCTCACATTAATCATATAAAAGGAATTTTAGATGTTGCCAAAGAAAATGAAGTAGACAACGTGTACTTGCACGCGTTTACAGATGGTAGAGATTGTGATCCTAAATCTGGAACATTTTTCATCAACGATATTCAAGAATACATGAAAGAAAGTACAGGAGAATTGGCTTCTGTTACTGGGCGTTACTATGCAATGGACCGAGACAATAGATGGGAACGCATAAAAGAAGCATATGATGGTATTGTAAATGGTATTGGTACAAAAACGACGGATGTACTAGCAAAAATGAATGCAAATTATGAAGCAGGAATTACAGATGAGTTTCATAAATCGATGATTGTAACCAATGAAGATGGTTCACCTAAAGCACAAATAAAAGAAGGAGATGTTGTTTTATTTTTCAATTATAGAACAGATAGAGGACGAGAATTAACAAATGCCTTGTCTCAAAATGATTTTCCAGAATTTGGAATGAAAAAACTAGATTTATACTTTACAACGATTACCATGTATGATGAAAGTTTTAAAGGAATTAATGTAATTTACAACAGCGATAATATTAAAAACACCTTAGGAGAAGTGCTTTCTAAAGCGGGTAAAAAGCAAATTAGAATTGCGGAAACAGAAAAATACCCACATGTTACATTTTTCTTTTCTGGCGGACAAGAGGCTCCGTTTGAAGGAGAGTCTAGAATTTTAAGAAACTCACCAAAAGTGGCGACTTATGATTTGCAACCAGAAATGAGTGCTTATGAATTAACAGACGCTTTGTGTGAAGATCTAGAAAAAGGAGAAGCCGATTTTGTTTGTTTAAATTTCGCAAACGGAGATATGGTTGGCCATACAGGAATTATGGAAGCAGCTATTAAAGCATGTGAAACCGTAGATAATTGTGCTAAAAAGGTAATTGAAACGGGTTTAAAAAACGGATATTCTACTTTACTAATTGCAGATCATGGAAATTGCGAAACAATGATGAACCCAGATGGTTCTCCTCATACAGCCCACACCACAAACCCTGTTCCGTTCATTTTAATTGATAATAAAATAAAGTCTATAAAAAGTGGTATCTTGGGCGATATTGCACCAACTATTCTAGATTTAATGAATGTTGAGCAACCAGAAGAAATGACACAACATTCGCTATTATAAAAACAAAAAATTAGAAAATGAGACACCTTTTTTTATTCATATTTACAATTACAATAGCTTCTTGTAGCGCACAGCAAGAAATAACTGCTACAAAAAATAAAAGTGGAGACCTAGTTGGTTTTGCGAATAAAGAATCTTTTGATCAAACTCCATATAATTCTTGGTTTCATAGAAATTTTGACACCTACAAACCAGATGCAACAACAATTTCTTCGCTAAAAAGAGAGCTTAAAGGTGTTACAATTAAAGCATTTATGGGTACTTGGTGCGGAGACAGTAAGAGAGAAACTCCACATTTTTATAAAGTTTTAGAATTGGCAGATTTCAACCTTAAAAATGTAGAAATGGTTACTGTAAATCGTTCAAAGAAAACTCCAGATAATTTACAAGAAGGTTTAGATCTTAAAAGAGTACCAACATTTATTTTCTATAAAGGCGGTAAAGAAATTGGTCGTTATGTAGAGTATGCTAGAGAAACACTAGAAAAAGATATGTTAAAAATCGTCTCTGGAAAAGCATACAAACACTCTTACGACAGCAGTAAATAAATGAATTCCAACAACTTAATTATAGCAGTAGATTTTGATGGTACCATTGTAGAAGATGGTTATCCTAAAATTGGTACTACACAAATTTTTGCTTTCGAAACTTTAAGGAAACTTCAAAATGAAGGTTATCGATTAATACTTTGGACCTACAGAAGTGGCTCTAGACTAGATGAAGCTGTTGCTTTTTGTAAAGATAATGGTGTCGAATTTTATGCTGTAAACAAAAGTTTCCCTGAAGAAAAATTTGACCCAAAATACAGTAGGAAAATAAATGCAGATTTATTTATAGACGATCGGAACATTGGTGGTTTTATAGGCTGGACAGAGGTTTACAAACATATTTTTAACTACGAAGCTGTGCCTAAAAAAAAGAAAGGCTTTTTCTCTTTCTTCAAATAAGTATTTCAGCATACTATTTCCTTAAATTATACTAACTTTGCGGTTCAATTTTTTTAACATGATCAAAATTAAGACCAAAGAAGAAATAGAATTGATGCGTGAAAGCGCTTTAATCGTTTCTAAAACACTAGGTATGCTTGCAAAAGAAGTAAAACCTGGAGTTTCCACTTTATATTTAGATAAATTAGCAGAAGATTTTATTAGAGCAGAAGGCGCAATTCCTGGTTTCTTAGGTTTGTACGACTTCCCTAATACGTTATGTATGAGCCCTAATGCTCAAGTAGTACATGGTATTCCGAATAAAGAACCTTTAAAAGAAGGCGATATTATTTCTATAGATTGTGGTGCTAAGAAAAACGGCTTTTACGGCGATCATGCTTACACATTCGCTGTTGGTGAAATTGATATTGAAACAAGAAAATTATTAGACGTAACTAGAGAAAGTTTATACGTTGGTATTCGCGAATTTAAAGCAGGTAATAGAGTTGGAGACGTTGGTTATGCAATTCAGAAATTTACAGAAGATCGTGGTTACGGTGTTGTAAGAGAATTGGTTGGTCATGGTTTGGGTAGAGAAATGCACGAAGACCCTGAAATGCCAAATTACGGTAAAAGAGGTAGAGGAAAGAAATTTGTTGAGGGAATGGTGGTTGCTATAGAACCAATGACAAATCTAGGAACTCACAAAATAAAACAACATGCAGACGGTTGGACAATTACAACGTTAGATAACAAACCTTCTGCACATTTTGAGCATGATATCGCTATATTAAACGGTAAACCAGAATTGCTTTCTACATTTAAATATGTGCATGAGGCTTTAGGAATTGTTACGAATGAAGAAGATGAATTTAGACAATAATTAATAATTCGTGTCTATATTTAAAACCATATTAAACACCATACCAAGACCCTTATTAATTAAGGCAAGCTATTGGGTTAAACCAGCAATTTCTTGGTACTTAAAAGGTGATAATTTTACAGATCCCATAGATGGTAGAAGTTTTAAAAAATTTCTACCTTATGGTTATGGTAATCAAAGAGAAAATGCACTTTCTCCATCTACTTTATCATTAGAAAGACACCGGTTAATGTGGTTGTTTTTAAAAGATGAAACTATTTTTTTTACTTCAACAAAAAAACTAAAAGTTTTACACATTGCACCAGAACAATGTTTCTTAGATATTTTTAGAAAACAGAAAAATCTAGATTATATTACTTCAGATTTAGAATCTCCTATTGCAGATGTAAAAGCAGACATTTGCGATTTACCTTTTAAAGAAAACGAATTTGATGTAGTTTTTTGTAATCATGTTTTAGAACATATTACAGATGACACAAAGGCAATGCTAGAATTATATAGAGTTTTAAAACCTGGCGGATTTGGTATCTTTCAAATTCCGCAAGACTTGTCTAGAGAAAAAACTTTTGAAGATGACACTATTGTAGACAGAAAAGAACGCGCTAAAATATTCGGGCAATACGACCATGTTAGAGTTTATGGACGAGATTATTTTGATAAGCTACGTGCTATCGGATTTAAAGTTGATGAAGTTGATTATACACAAAAAATTACTTCAGAAAAACGAGAACGATTTTGTTTAATGCAAAATGAAATTCTTCCTGTTTGCTATAAATTATAGCGTGTTAGTGTAAGCTTTTTTACGATGGTTTTACAGTAAGTTACAAAACATAATTACCGCCCAAGAAAACCTGTTAGGAACTTCCGAAAGTGAGCAAAAACCAACAATAAAACTTATACGGTCTTGTGGTTAGTTATTTTTCTATTGTAATAAATTCCAATTCCGATTATAGCTATAATTTCTGCAATAATTGACAAATAAGAACCTTCAAACCCAAAATTTCCACCATTAATTAAATTTATTTCTTTTATTTTAAATTCAATAATAGAATAAGTGTCTTGACCACTTACATTAAAACCAAGAAGTGTTTGAAATAAATTCCAGCTTAAATGCATAGCAATTGGAAACCATAAGTTTTTAGTGTGTATATATGATAAACCGAGGACTATTCCAGCTAAAAATAAATTAAATAGCGAAAATAAGTCAACATTCGGGTTAAAGCTGTGCATTAAAGAAAATAAAATAGAAGAAACAATCAGGGCAATATATTTATTAAATGAACTCATTAGAGTTCTTAAAATATAACCACGTAAAAGTGTTTCCTCTACAATTGCGACAATTGTAAAAAGTATTATTGACATTATCAATTCTCTAAAGTTAAAATTTACCTTTAAAAAAAATATTTCTTTAGAATAAATTAAGAATAAATACCCTGTTACCATTATTATAAGGCCAAGTATAATTCCGAAAATAAATTCTTTAAATCTATTTTCAGTTTGAAACCCAAGTTTAATAAAGTCCTTTTTTTCTACAAACTTCATAAAAAGCCATATTACAAAAAAAGTACCAACTAAATCAAAACAACTAATTATTAATTGTTGAATTGAAGTCTCTTTAAATTTTAAATCTGTAAAATCAACTCCAGCAATTAAACCTCCAACATATTGAAATATTCCAACAATAATGAAATATGAAATTATGAATAAAAATATTCTACCAATAGTATTCATTTTATTAATTAACCAGAACATCTATTTATTGAAATTTTCTTAAAAAGTCGGGCATCTTTTCTAACATATCATTCCCTTTTACAATAACACCATCTTTAGATATTTGATAAACACCTTCTTCTAATTTAATAACTTTAGAATTTCCAGCATATTTTGCCATTTTATCCTTTGCTTCAGAAACTTTTGTTCCGTTTTGATTTATCCACGAAATGGTATTTCCTTTGATAGTTTGTGCCTTATTTTCATGAAAAGCTCCTATATAATCATAACTTGAACTTGAAAACAACAGTGTACCATCAATAGAACATAAAAAGGCATATACTTTATAGTCACTTTCAATATATAGAGGATGAATCCCTCCTCCTAAGTGACCTCCAAGGACATACCATTCTTTTTCTATTTTCACTTCTAAATCTTTGTTATATTTCCTAATAATATCGTTCTTTTTTAAATCTTTAAGAACTTCTTCCTTATTAGAAACTTTTACAATTTTATTTTGATTTAAATCATAAACCATCGGTTCGTACGAATTATTAGGATATGTCACCAATCTGCCATTTGATCTTGGTAACAATATCTTTCCGTAATTTGTAGAAAGTGAATTAAAATCTGATGGATTTGGCAATAAAGCACCAACCCCTTTATTTGTATTGAAATAATAAACTTTTGTAGGCTCCTTTTCTTTATTTTTCAGCAAAATATACCCCGCATAACTTAAAGCACTAGCATATTCATTTGCCCCTATAATAATTTCTGCTTTATCATTTATAATGCCAAATTTGCTGTTTTTACGGTACAAAGCATAATTATTAGCATTAAACTGATAAATACTATCAACTTGTACAGAAAACTCCTTAGATGTATTCTTCCAAATAATTTTTAAAGAATCTATTCTTCTTAACTCTTTCGCTTTTTTAATTTTTTCTTGTTCTAATCTTTTTTCTTCCGCTAATTGAAGTTCTAGTTCTTCGTTTATTGTTACAAACAACTCTAACTGCTGTAAATAATCTTCAGAGTTTTTATTTTTTGCTATTAGAAAATATTGTTTAGAATACTTTTGAGCTTCTTTGTAGTTTTTTAATTCAAAATAGATTTTAGCCCCTAAATTAGCTACATTGGGTTTCGTGATAGTGTCTGTATATTTCATTGCTTTTTCGAAAAGCACTAAAGCTTGTTTAAAATCAATGCTCTCTTCAATAACCGTATTTGCTCTATTTATATAAACATTTGCAATTTCAGAGTTATTTTGAGCAAATGAAATAGAAAAGAATGCAGTACAAAAAAGTGTTAAAAATATTTTTCTCATAATATTATAGTGTATTGTAGCCTTTTAAAGACATGCAATATAACAAAAAAACATTCACTTAAAATGCACTAACACTACCTACCTGTAGGTATAATTGGTATATTCTTCTAGGTTCCCCTCGGTATTGGTGTACAGTAAAATAACTCCTAATTCTGTTTTTTTTGTAAGAAAGTATTTTGTTTTTTCTAAACCCATCGCCATAAAAGCAGTTGCATACGCATCTACATCTGCACAATCTAAACCTGCAATAACAGAAACACTTAAAAGGTTACTTTCGGTAGCATAACCTGTTATAGGATTCACAATATGTACATATTTTTTACCAGAATCTGTTATTCTAAATTTTCTATAATTACCAGATGTTGCCATAGATTTATTTGATAAATTTAGAGTTTTAAAGCCTGAGTTAGATTCAGATTCTATAGGATCAACCAATTTTATAGACCAAGGTTCTTTATTCTTTTTAAAACCACTTGTTCTAATTTCTCCACCAATTTCAACCAAATAATTATTTATTTTTTTGCTTTCTAAAAAACGAGCAACAACATCAATTCCGAAGCCTTTTGCAATTGAGTTAAAGTCTAAATAAACCTCTGAATTTTCTTTTACAATCTTATTATTTATAAGCTGAACCTTATCTAAGCCAACAAATTGCATTTGACTATTTACTTGTTCTTTTGTTAAGTTTATTTTTGTTTTTTTTGGACCAAAACCCCAAGCATTTACCAAATTACCCACAGTAGGGTCAAAAAAACCATCCGTTTCAATAAAAATTCTTTTTGCTTTTTTAAAAACTTCAATAAAGAAATCATCTACGATTACATTAGTTTCGCCTTTGTTTATTCTAGAAATATCTGAAGTTGGTATATACGTTGATAATGATGAATTCATTTTTAAAAACAAACTATCGATACTTATATGATAGTTAGTGTTTGCATTCAAATAAGTAATTTTATAAGTTGTGCCAAAAACAGCTCCTTCTATAGTGTAATCTTTAAAAACCTCTTCCCTTTTACAGGTTGAAAAAAGAAGGAATATCGAGCAGACGAAAAAAAAATGATAGTGTTTCATTGAGAATTGTTAAGAGAAACAAAAATAGTGTATAATTTTTTCACAATTTATTGTTAATCGTTCTTTTTGTTCATTCATTTTGTTAAATTTGTCTTTACAAATAAATCTTAAGCACAAAATAATGAAAAAAATATCTTTAATCTTATTATCTGCAATTGCACTAAGTTCTTGTGTTTCAAAAAAAGAATTTGCAGCGTTGCAAACAGAAAAAATAAAAACGGAAGAGGAGTTACTAGCTGTAAAAACAAATTTACAGAAATGTTTAATTGAAAGGGAAAAAGAAGACGGACAGATTTTTGCGTTAACAGAACAAGTAAAGTACTTAAAAGAAGATAAAAAAACTGCTTTAAAACAAGTTGAAAACTTAACGGTTTTAACACAATCTTCTTCAGACAATATTAAAACTGTTATTGCTCAGTTAAGTGAAAAAGACAAATATATTAATGGTGTTAGAAAAGCAATGACTCAAAAAGATTCATTAAATCTTGCCATAAAATATCATTTAACAAGAAACCTAACAGACGGTATTCAAGATAAAGATATTGAAGTTAATGTTGAAAAAACAGTTGTTTTTATCTCTATTTCTGATAAATTATTATTTAAAAGCGGAAGCTACAATGCAACAGACGGTGCGTATACTGTTTTAGAGAAAATTGCGAAGGTTATAAATGACCAGCCACAAATGGAAGTGATGATTGAAGGTCATACAGATTCTACACCAATTAGCAGAAAAATAATTCAAGATAACTGGGATTTATCTGCCTTAAGAGCAACTTCTATTACAAGAATTTTACAATACAAGTTTGGTGTAAAACCAAGTCGTTTAATCGCTGCAGCTAGAAGTCAATATGTACCTTTAGTAGAAAATGATTCTCCTGCAAATAAAGCAAAAAACAGAAGAACAAAAATTATCATCATGCCTAAATTAAATCAGTTTTTTGATTTATTAGAACAAGATGCTAAATAAATTTAAATTTCTTTTGAAAATAAAAAACCACTCTTTTTTGAGTGGTTTTTTACATTTATAACAAGTATTTTTACAGGAGCATACTTAAATAACAAATAAACATGAAAGACTTAAAGAATAAAAAAGCAATAATAACCGGAGGAGGAAGAGGTTTAGGAAAAGCAACTGCAATTGCATTTGCTAAAGAAGGAATAGACGTTGCTATAACAGGTAGAAATGAGACTGTTTTAAAAGAAACAGTTACCGAACTAAAAAAAATTGGCGTAAATGCTATGTACGCTGTATTTGACGTTGGTAATTATGATGAGGTAAAGGCGAGTATAAAAAATATTATTAATGAGTTTGGTACTATTGATATTCTAGTAAACAATGCAGGAATTGCTGCTTTTGGTTCTTTTAATGAAATGAAAGTAAATAAATGGGAGCAAATTATTCAAACCAATGTAATGGGAATGTATTATGTTACCAAAGAAGTTTTACCTCATTTAATCGAAAATAATGTTGGTGATATTATTAACGTAGCATCTACAGCAGGCTTAAACGGAAATGCAAACACCTCTGCTTATTCTGCATCAAAATTTGCTGTTATTGGTATGTCAGAATCTTTAATGAAAGAGGTTCGAAAAAATAATATTAGAGTTTGTACGCTAACACCAAGTACTATTGCTTCTGATATGTCTATAGAATTAGGTATTGCAAATAAAGATTCTGAAGACAGTGTTTTACAACCAGAAGATTTTGCAGAATTAATAGTTGCTGGTTTAAAATTACCAAGAAGAGCCATGCTTAAAAGTGCTGCTTTATGGTCTACGAATCCATAATTAACTTCATTAAGAAATAAAAAAGGAGTATCGTTTTAAAAACGATACTCCTTTTTTTATAGCTAAAAACAGCTTAAAACTACTCTAAAATCTTAATAAAATCATCAAAAGCAACATAGTAAGGTTGGTCTTTAAAAACCGGATTCTCTACACTTTCTGCGTTTGCAATACCTACACCAGCAAACCAAACTTTTGCATTTTGTTTTTTAGCGTGGTCTTTAAAAGTTTCCATCCATAAAACATCATACTCATTAGGGTTTTGCATATTGCTAGATACCTTCACCAATACGAAAATAGTTTGTTCTCCTTTTTTAAACAGCACAAATTGAGGATGTCTTTTTAACGTGCTGTTAATTGCCTGAAATTCATAGCCCATTTTTTCGAGCTTCTCCCCTACAGTATTCATCGCCAAATTGTGCAATTCTTGCGCCGTTAAAACTTGCATTATTTTTTCTTTTTCTTGTTATGTTTGTTGTAATTTTTATCTCCTTTTGTTTTTGGCTTCTTATATTTTATAGCAATTTCTCTTCTATATGAACCACCTCTATTTACTTGGCTATTCTTTTCACTTTTCTCATGAAATGCTGGCCCAGGAACATATTCTAAAGAAGTTCTGTTTTTCGAAATCCCTTGATCTTCTCTTGGGCGTTCGTCTTCTGTTAACATTGTAGAAATTTCTAATTCTTCTGGAAGCTCTAAAACCGGAACTTCATAATTCATCAATGTTTCAATTCCTGCTTTTGCTTCTTGTTCTTTTGGTGTTGAAAATAGAATTGTTTTTCCTGCCTTTTCTGCACGTCCTGTTCTACCAATTCTGTGCATATAGTTTTCAGGAAAATCTGGCGTATCAAAGTTAATTACATGAGAAACTTTATCAAAATCTAAACCACGTGCCATTACATCTGTAGCTAACAAAATTCGGTTTTTTCCTTCATCGAACTGTTTTATAGATCTTATTCTGTAATTCTGAGTTTTATTCGAGTGAATTACACACATCTCATCATTAAAAACTTCTTCTAAATGCTTAAATAATAAATCTGCAGTTCTTTTAAAACCAACAAATATTAGCACTTTACTAAACTCTTCTTTATCTCTTAAAAGATGATGCAACAAGTTCACTTTCGTAAAAAAGTTAGGTATATTATAAGAAACTTGCTCTATATTGTCTAGCGGAGTTCCACTAACTGCAACAGATATTTTCTCTGGATTTTTAAAGAAATCATAAATTAAGGCATCTACATCTTCTGTCATGGTTGCAGAAAATAAGACGTTTTGTCTTTTTTCAGGAATCACGTCAAAGATATTCATCAATTGAAATCTAAAACCTAAATCTAACATTACATCTACTTCGTCAATTACCAATTTCTGAATAGACTTCAATTTTAAAGAATTACTGATTGCCAAATCATATAACCTACCTGGTGTTGCTACAATAATATCTTGTCCTTGCATTATAGCTTGCCTTTGAGTGTTAATGTTTGCACCACCATAAACTCCTAAAACACGTGTATTAATATACTTAGATAATTGTTCTATTTGATCTACAACCTGTAAAACCAATTCTCTTGTTGGCACCAATATTAAAACTCTTGGATGTTGTTGCTTAGAGAATGGCAAGTCTCTAAGAATTGGCAACATATATGCAAAAGTCTTACCTGTACCAGTCTGCGCAATTCCCACAACATCTTTACCAGATCTTACAACAGAAAATGCTTGTTCTTGAATTGGCGTTGGTGTATCGAAACCCAAATCGTCAATTGCATATTGTAATTGATTTGATAAATCTAAATCTTCAAAAGTCATCTTATAAAATTTTGTGCAAAGGTACGTTTTATAAAATGTTATACAACAAGTCTTCAACGTTGGATTAATTTGTAATTTTGCAGAAATTTATCACAAACAATAATGATTACAGATACACACACACATTTATATTCTAGCCAGTTTAACGAAGATCAGAAAGAGATGATACAACGCGCTAAAGATGCGGGTGTTTCTCGGTTTTTTATTCCTGCAATAGATTCTACGTACACAGAAAGTATGTTGCAACTAGAAGAAAATTTTCCTTTAGATGTGTATTTAATGATGGGCTTACACCCTACTTCTGTAAAAGAAAATTATTTAGAAGAATTGGCACATGTAAAAGAATGGATCGATAAAAAGGATTTTTACGCAATTGGTGAAATTGGTATAGATCTATTTTGGGACAAATCTTTTTTATCCCAACAGCAAGAAGCATTTAGAACTCAAATTAAATGGGCTAAAGAGAAAAAATTGCCAATAGTAATTCATTGTAGAGATGCTTTTGATGAAATTTTTGAAATTTTAGAAGCAGAAAAAGGAGCTGATTTAAGAGGGATTTTTCACTGTTTCACAGGAACTAAAGAGCAAGCATTGCAAGCTATTTCTTACAACATGAAGTTAGGTATTGGTGGCGTTGCAACTTTTAAAAATGGTAAGATTGATAAATTTCTGAATGAAATAGACATTCAGCACATTGTTTTAGAAACAGATGCACCTTATTTGGCGCCAACTCCTTACAGAGGAAAAAGAAATGAAAGTGCTTACATTACTAATGTTGTTGATAAATTGGTAGATATATACGGACTTTCATTTAAAGAAATAGCTGAAATTACGACACAGAATTCTAAGGATGTTTTTGGCGTATAATGTTAGAAACAGCAACTACATATTACAAAACACCCATAGGAATCGCAAAAATTGTTGGTGATAAAAACGGAATTCAGTCTGTGTCTGTTTTAGATGAAAATTCAATTTCAGAAGAATTACTGAATACTAAAACTCCTGACTGTTTGCTAGCTTGTGTTATTCAATTAGAAGAATATTTTAAAGGGAAAAGAGCTAGTTTCAATTTAACAGTAAATCCGAAAGGAACTACTTTTCAAAAGAAAGTGTGGAAAGCTTTATTAGAAATTCCTTACGGAAAAACGAAAAGCTATTTAGAGCAAAGTAAGTTTTTAGGCGATGTAAAAGCCATAAGAGCCGTTGCTTCTGCAAATGGCAAAAATCCGTTATGGATCGTTGTTCCCTGCCACAGAGTTATTGGTTCAGATGGTTCTCTAACGGGTTACGCTGGCGGAATTTGGCGTAAAAAATGGTTATTAGCACATGAAAATCCTGTAAAACAGCAATCGCTTTTTTAAATTCCATTTTCAGATATTAAAAATACTATTTTTACGTTTAGAACGTATAGTTGTAAATGTTTAAAAAAAATCTCTTTTTTTTATTTTTGATTATTGGATTTTCAATCCAATCTCAAATAGTATCTACAGATTTTAGATCCACCAAATTTCTAATTCAAAAAGACACTATAAAGTTTGATTCTGTCGCGATAAATCCGCAGCGCTTTAAAGTTTTAAACGAGACACTAAAACCGATAGCCATTTCTAACTATTTTATAGATTATAATAATGCAACGCTTATTATAAATGCAAAAGTATATCAAGAGATTACTATAGAATATTTTCGCTTTCCAGACTTTATTACCAAAGTATATACACCTTTTGATGAAAGTCTAATTGTACCAAATGGCACAAACACCGGTAAATTATACAGTTTAACGACCAATAAAAAAGCTTCGGAAGTTAAATTATTTGAAGGTTTACAAACAAAAGGATTTATTTCTAGAGGAATTACTTCTGGTAATAACCAGAATGCGGTTACCAATGCTGCTTTAGATTTAGAAATTTCTGGTAAATTATCTAACAAAGTAACGTTAAGAGCAAATATTTGGGATACAAACATTCCTATTCAAGAAAACGGATATTCGCAAAACATTACAGATTTCGATCGAATTTTTATTGAAATGTTTACAGATGATTGGCGTGTAAAAGCAGGAGATTTATCCTTAGAAAACAAAGAAAGTTACTTTGCTCCTTTTACAAAACAAGTTTCTGGGTTAGAGGTCGCAGCAAATATAACAGACAACTTAAAGTTGAGTGCTTCTGGCGCAATTGTGCGTGGTAAGTTTAATACGTTTACAATTGTTGGTCGTGAAGGAAACCAAGGCCCTTATAAAATTGTTGGCGCAAATAATGAACCTAATATTATAATAATTGGTGGAAGTGAACAGGTTTATATTAACGGAATTCAACTTAAAAAAGGAGAGAATAATGAGTATACAGTAGATTATAATTTAGGCGAAATTACTTTTAACACCACCTATCCTATTACAAATGACATGAGAATCACCATTGATTTTCAATATTCCGATAGAAATTACACCCGCTTTGTTACCTATGAATCTGTGAGTTACAAGACAGAAAAATTAAATATTAATGGCTTTTTCTACAGTGAAAATGATGCTAAAAATCAACCTTTACAACAAGCATTAACAGACGAACAAAAACAAATTTTAGCAGATGCAGGAAATAATACCGATTTAATGTTTGCAGAAAGCGCTTTTATAGATGCTTTTGACGAAAACAAAATCTTGTATAGAAAAATTACAAATGGTGCCGTAGAAAATTTTGAATATGCAACCAATAAAAATGACGAATTGTACTTTGTAACATTTAGAAATGTTGGTGCAAATAATGGAGACTATGCTATAGACAGAAGTACAGCAATTGGTACAATTTATAATTATGTTGGTGTAAATCTAGGAAATTACGCACCAATAACACGTTTAATTCCGCCAACAAAATCGCAAATTTTCGTATTAAAATCTGATTATAATGCTACTATAAAGACAAAAATAACATCAGAAATAGCAATTAGTAATAACGATGCCAATTTATTTTCAGCAATTGATAACAATCAAAATACAGGTCTTGCAGCAAAAATTGGTTGGCAACAAGTTCTAATTGATAAAAAGTGGAAATTAACAAGTGTTCTAAATCATGAATATGCACATCAAAATTTTAAAACCTTACAAAGATGGGAATCTATAGAGTTTAATAGAGATTGGAATTTACTAACAAATAATGCTACAAAAAACTATTTTCAATCAGAATTGAATCTTCAAAACAAGAAGAACGATTTTTTATTATACCGATACAATCACTTAAGTTATCTAGATATCTATACTGGAAATAAGCATGAACTTCAATCTAAAATAAAACTGAACAACACCACTTTTTTTATAGATGGAAGCTTCTTAACAAATACCTCAACTATAGAAGACAATACGTTTTTAAGAGCAAAAGCAACTGCAGAACATTCTTTTAACAAAAGTTGGTTAGGTGCTTTTACTAATTTAGAAACCAATAGCAGAAAAAATAGTAGTTCTAATAATTATATCAATACAAGTCACAGATTTAAGGAATTTGAAACTTATTTGGGTATTGGCGATACTGCAAAAGTATTTGCAAAATTCGGATTTAATTATAGAAATAATGATAGTATAAAGTCTAATGAATTTACAGAGGTTAATAATAGGAAATCGTTTTATATTAATAGTAAATTAATTCAAAATAAGAACACAAATTTACGTGTGTTTGCAAACTACAGAATTACTGAAAACAATTTCTCTGAAGATGAAAAATCTTTAAATTCAAGATTTATTTTCAATCAAAAATTATTTAATAACTTTGTAAATCTAAGTACAATGTATGAAACTTCTTCTGGTAATGTGGCTAGACAAGAGTATTTATACATAAAAACAGAGCCAGGTTTAGGGTATTATACTTGGATTGATTATAATAGTGATGGCATTCAAGATTTTGATGAATTTGAAATTGCAGAATTTCAAGATCAAGCAAATTATTTACGCGTTCCAAAGCCAAATCTACGTTTTTTAGCAACACAAAGAGCAACGTTTAGACAAGGCATTAATCTTAATTTTATTCAATGGAAAGTAAAAAAAGGTTTCAAAAAAACACTTTCTCATTTTAATAACGAAAGTTTTTTAAGCATCGAAAATGAACAATCTAGAGCTGAAAATTCATTCAACTTCAATCCGTTTAATTTTGATAAAAACAAACTCATTGGTTTAAATTTTAGTTTAAGAAACAGTTTATACTTCAATAAAAACCTTCAGAACTATAGTACTACATACACTTTTGGAAAACTAAAAAACAAGCAACAATACTTTATAGGAACCCAAGAAAATAATACAAAAACACATCAAATTGATTTTGCACATAAATTTGCCACTTTCTGGTTACTTGATTTGATGGGGAAATTTTCTAAAAATGATTTGCAAACAGAAAACTTCGATAATCGGAATTATAGTATTAAAGGAAAGGAAGTTCAGCCAAAAATTAGTTTTTTATACAACCCAAACAACAAACTAACTGCTTTTTATCACTACAAAAAGAAAGTAAATAGTTTAGAAGAATTTGAAGAACTGAATCAACAAAAATTTGGATTAGAATATTTCTACCTGGGAAGTAAAAAGAACCAAGTAACGGCAAACATAAATGTGTTTTTAAATGATTTTAAAGGCAATACAAACACACCTGTTGCCTATCAAATGTTAGAAGGTTTACAAGCAGGAAAAAATCACACTTGGAATCTTTTATTCAATAGAAAACTAAATTCCTTTTTAAATTTGAATCTAAATTATTCAGGAAGAAAAAGCGAGAACTCTAAAACAATTCATACAGGAAGCGTTCAATTGCGTGCTGTTTTTTAACAAAAAGAAAGCTAATTTTTAATATATTTGTCTTAAATAAAAATGAAAAAAAGTATCTTAAACTTGTTGCTAATAGCAACAAGTTTACAATTTACTCCTCAAGAAAGGAAGCAAACACATCCTAAAAATATGAAGTTAAAATTAATACCTTAGGTTTGTTAGCTTTTGAATGGTTAGATGTTTCTTGTGAGTATTTAATTAATGAAGAATCAACTTTTGGCCCTGGAGCCTTAATAGGTTCTAATAACTTAAAAAATTATGGAAAATTTTCATTAATCCCCTATTATAGAAGATTTTTTTCTAATAAATTTGCAAAAGGTTTTTTATTAAAGGGTTCATGATGTTACATACATGCGAACACAACAATTATTTTTTTTAATAAAAGTAATAATTCTAATACTTTATAAATTAAAACAGAGTTCTCAGTGAGGGTAAACTTATTCCTAAAAGACAGCTTTACAACTGAATTTATTTAGGTTTAGGGAAAGATAGTAATTCTTTAGAAGCTGTTGATAGAGGAGGTATTTCTTTAGGATATAGATTCTAAAATAAATACTTAAAATGTAGTATGTTTAAATCATGCTTTAAAAAGTTAATTAAAAATATAAACTATGAAAAAAATTATTTTAATTTTTACAATTTTAGTTAGTTCTTTTGGGTTTTCTCAACAAGAATTAAAATTAGATCTAGCAGATGCATTGGTTATAAGAAGTTTAGAGTTTTCTTATGAAAATTATATTAGTGTAGAAAATTCTTTCGGTATTTCTGCTTTATTCAATTTAGCAAAACAAGAAGCTAATTTTAGATATAATGAGAATATGATGATAACACCTTATTTTCGTCATTACTTTACTTCAGATGCACAATGGAACTTCTTTGGTGAAGGTTTTTTAGGTATAAATTCTGGTAAAATAGAGTCTGAAGAAGATTCTGGTAATTATAATTTAAAATATACAGACGCAGCCTTAGGTGTTGCTATAGGAACAAAATATTCTTCTGAAGGTGGTTTGGTTATTGATATTTATGGTGGTTTAGGTAGAAATCTTTTTGGTACAGATTCTCCAATACTAGTGCCAAGAGTTGGTGTAAATGTTGGTTGGAGATTTTAAGCTTTCAACTTCTTTATAAAACTAAAAAAGCCAGCGTAAGCTGGCTTTTTTCTGTGTAAAATAGATTATTATGCAACTACTTCTTCTTTTCTAATAGGAAGATTCTGTATTAAATCTATGTATAAGTTTATTTGTTTTTTTAATTCTTTACGCTCATAAATAGCGTCTAAGAAACCGTGTTCTAAAACAAATTCAGATTTCTGAAAACCTTCTGGTAAATCTTTACCTGTTGTATCTCTTACAACTCTTGGTCCTGCAAAAGCTATTAATGCGTTTGGCTCTGCGATATTAATATCACCTAACATTGCATAAGAAGCTGTTGTACCACCAGTTGTTGGATCTGTACATAAAGAAATATAAGGTATTTTAGCACCTGCTAATTGAGCCAGTTTAGATGATGTTTTTACTAATTGCATTAAAGAAAGTGATGCTTCCATCATTCTTGCACCACCAGATTTAGATACCATTAGAAACGGAATCTTATTTTTTATTGAATAATCGATTGCTCTTGCAATTTTCTCTCCAACTACAGAACCCATAGAACCTCCAATAAAAGCAAAATCCATTGCAGCAATTACAATGTCTTTCCCTAAAGACTTTCCTACTGCAGTTCTAACAGCATCATTCAATTTTGTTTTTTCCTGTGCAGCCTTTAATCTGTCTGGATATTTTTTAGTGTCCTCGAATTTTAAAGGATCTTTAGAGGTAAGACTTTCATTTAATTCTTTAAATTTATTATCATCAAAAAATAACTCGAAATATTCTTTACTTCCTATTCTTACATGATAACCATCTTCTGGACTTACATATAGGTTTCTCTTTAATTCTTCTGTATCTATAACTTTTCCACTAGGAGTCTTGTACCACAAGCCTTTAGGAGTGTCTTTTTTATCTTCCGTAGAAGTTTGAATTCCTTTATCTGTTCTTTTAAACCAAGCCATGTTATGCGTTTGTTTTAATTTAATACTTCTAAAATAAAAACTATTTAGAAATAAAATATGAATTACAAATGTAAAAGATTTTTTCTAATTCTACTTTCTTCTTCAAATGATTATTCACTTGAAAAAAATATTTTTTTAAACAAAAAAAAGCATCTTGAAAAATTTCAAAATGCTTTTTTAAGTTATTATAAAGAATAGATTATAAAGTATCTATGTTATTTAAGTCTTGAAACGCTTGTTTTAAACGGTTTATGAAAGTTACTTCTCCTTCACGCAACCATTTTCTCGGGTCATAATACTTTTTATTTGGCTGCTCTACTCCTTCAGGATTACCAATTTGAGTTGCTAAATAAGCTGCTTTACCCTGCATGTAATCTCTAATTCCTTCTGTAAAAGCAAACTGCAAATCAGTATCAATATTCATTTTTATAACTCCGTAACCAATAGCTTCTCTAATTTCTTCTACTGTAGAGCCAGACCCCCCGTGAAATACAAAATCGATATGATTGTGTGCTACGTTATATTTTTTTGAAATATATTCTTGAGAATTCTTTAAAATTTTTGGAGTTAATTTTACATTTCCTGGTTTGTAAACACCATGAACGTTACCAAATGCTGCAGCAATTGTAAACTGAGGAGAAACTTTTAATAACTCTTCGTAAGCATAGGCAACTTCTTCTGGTTGTGTGTATAATTTTGATGCATCTACATCCGAATTATCTACACCATCTTCTTCACCACCTGTAATACCTAATTCAATCTCTAAAGTCATACCCATTTTACTCATACGAGCTAAATACGTTTTACAGATTTCTATATTTTCTTCTAATGGCTCTTCAGATAAATCTATCATGTGAGAACTGTACAAAGGCTTTCCTGTTTCTTCGAAATGCTTTTCAGAAGCATCTAACAAACCATCTATCCAAGGTAATAATTTTTTTGCTGCGTGGTCTGTGTGTAATATTACAGGAACACCGTAAGCAACAGCTAATTCATGAATATGTTTTGCACCAGCTATACCACCAGCAATTGCTGCTTTCTCACCTTCATTAGACAAACCTTTACCTGCGTTAAATTGAGCCCCACCGTTTGAGAACTGAATAATAACCGGCGCATTTAAATCTTTTGCAGTTTCTAAAACAGCATTAATTGTGTTAGAACCAACAACATTTACAGCTGGTAATGCAAATCCTTTTTCTTTTGCAAGTTTAAAAATTTCTTGAACTTCTTTTCCTGTTGCAACTCCAGGTTTTATGTTGTGACTCATGTTATATATTTTAATTTGTTGATTCTTAATTTCATCAAAAATACTAAAAATAGGTGTTTTTTTGTTTGAAGAAAGCATAAAATAACGAAAACGTTATAGACTTTTAGCTAATTTCGTTAGAAAGGATAATTGATTCCTACATTATATACCGCACTTGCAAAATTGTAGTTTTTAAACCATTTACCTCCTTCTAAGTACGGTTCATAGGTTTTAAAACCAACATCAAGTCTTAATACAAAAAAATTTAAATCGTACCTTACCCCTAATCCAGAACCAATAGCAATGTCTTTTAATGATGATAAGTCTTTAAATTTCGAATCTTCATCTACAAATTCAGAACCAGAAATGTCCCAAATATTACCAGCATCTACAAACAAAGCTCCTTTTAAGCTATTTAATAAGTCAAACCGATATTCTGCACTTGTTAAAAATTTAAAACTACCAACATTAAATTCTAAACCACTATTTCTGCTTCCAGGACCTAATTCATACGTTTGCCACGCTCTAATATCATTCGAACCACCAGCAAAATAACTTCTTGTAAAAGGAATATCTGAATTGTCATACGTTAAAATTGCTCCCAATAAAGTTCTAACTCCGAAAACTGAATTTGAGCCAACATTCCAAAAACGTTTGTATTCTAAATCTGTTTTAAAATATTGAGCTAACGGAATTTTAAAAAGAGTTTTCTTCCCATTCGCATTATAGTCTTTAGAAAACAACCCTAAAACATTTCCAGAATTAGCAATTCTTGCTTTAAAAAAAGAGAAATTATTGTCTTTAAAATCTACCTGACTATTATAGGTATAAGTATAGGCCAACGTAGGAATTAGGAAATCTGAAGTAACAATATTGTATCTATTCTGAATATTTAAAACGGTGTTATATTCGTCTGAATTAGATGCTTTAAAACCAGGATTACTAGCAACTGCCTTTATAAAACTTAAAGATTCTGAAGCCTGTTTTTCTATATCTGTTGATAAAGGGGAATATGAGGTACCATTTGCACTATCATAAATTTTTGCGACCGTGTTTAGATTGGTAAACTCAGAACTATAAATATCAAAAAACCTGTTTATATTCAAATTCTGAATATATTGTGTATTAAAAACCTCTAATTGAATGGTTTTTTTGTTATTATATTGCCATTTATAGTCTGATAAAAGTGTAAACGTTTGTCTATCTAAACCAATATTTTTTTGAAAACTAGAACCCAAAGAAAAGAGCGTTCTTGGCGACATTCTTTTTGGTACTAATCTACTTAAGCCAAATGGAGCGATAAGCCTTGGAAACTCTAAAGAAGCATCTGCACCAATTTCCCAACCAGGACCATTCTTTGCATTAAAATAAGACCCTAAAAAAGAAAACTTTAATAATTCCGCTCCTCTAAATGCATTTCTATTCGTAAGAGAAAATTTAGCTGAAGAACCTATATTTCTAATATTAGAGTGTGTTAATTCTGTTTCAAAACCTAATGTATATTTTTCTTTAGGAGCTAAGAATAAATCCATTTTCAACTCATTCTCTGAACCTTTAATTGGTGTAAACGTAATGTTTGTTGATTTAAAATTATTAAGTGACTTTAAATGATTTCTTGTCAGGTTCCTTAAGGTGTCTTTGTAAACATCTCCAGAACTAAAAAAGATAGATTGCGCTAAATATTTCGGATTGTACTTTAATTTTTTATGAGCTAGAAAGTTTATTCCTCTATAGGAAACAGAGTCATTATATACATCGTTCTTATTAATGTGCGAGTAATCTGTAAAAACATTAATTTCTTTAATTCTGTGTACTTTATAATCTTTCTTTACATAAACACCATTGTCATCTTTAAAACGGTCTTTAGCAATTAAAAACTCTACATTTGTTTTATAATCTGTTCTTGTGGAATCTACATAAAAACCTAAAGCAGATTCAGAAAAATAGTAAATACCACTATTTTTAAAGAGTTTAACAACATTGCTGGCTTCCTTTCTAAAAGTTTTGTCGTTATATTGATCTCCACTTTTTAATAAAGAACGCATACCAGAATCTTTATAGATAGAATCTAAAACACGCGATTCAATTTTTAGTTTAATTGTATCTAATAAAGTTGGTTTACCTTTTATTATGCGATATTCTGCTACTGCTTTTTTATGAATAGAATCTCTAATAATTTTAGAATTAATTTGAGATTCGAAATAACCCTGTGTTTTGTAATAAGACCATAAATTATCTTCTGTTCTTTTTACTTTATTTTCACTTATTATTACAGGAGCATTATAACTTAAAAACCAATTATTTAATTTAATAAATGAATTTGCATAGGCGATACTTTGTTTTTCTGAAAAAATATTTTTAATAATTTTATATTTCTTCGGATGCTTTTCGCCCCATTTTAATGCTGTTTTTGGCTTATTATGATTTCCTAAATTATGAAAATACAACCCTATAGGCGCTCCTAACAGTTTAGGATTTGGTTTTTGAAGAATGTATTTTTCTAACGCTGCACTCTTATCTCTAACGCTATCTATAAAAATATAATTTTGCGTGAGCATGTGCTCATTTTCGGCAACATGTTTTGTAGAATTACAAGCGGCAAAAAATAAAATAAGTAAAAAGCAAAAAGAAAGTTTTTTCATTACTTTAGCAATACATTTAATATCAAAAATAGTATTTTTCAACGGTTTATTTCCAATTAGAAACAATTAATGAGCATCTCAAAAAATCAACTAAAGTTAATAACAAGTTTATCGCAAAAAAAGTATAGACAAAAGCATAATTTATTTGTTGCTGAAGGAATAAAAGTGATAAATGAATTGCTACATTCAACTTTTGAAGTTGAAACACTTTTTTGTACAGATGATTTTGAAACTATTATTTCTAAAGATAAAGTTACACGAATTTCTGAAACTGAACTAAAGAAAATTAGCACTTTAAAATCTCCCAACAAAGTTTTAGGAATTTTTAAAATACCTGAAGAAAAACAACTTCAAGATGCTGGTTTAATTATTGTCTTAGACGCAATTAACGACCCTGGAAATTTAGGAACCATTATTCGGTTATGTGATTGGTTTGGCGTATCTCAACTAATTTGCTCTAAAGATACAGTAGATTGTTACAACCAGAAAGTTGTACAAGCTTCTATGGGCTCTTTAACTCGAATTTCAATTCACTATACTGATTTGAAGGACTATTTATCGCAAAGTAATTTATCTACCTTTATTGCAGACATGGATGGTGCAAATGTATATAAAACCGATTTACCAAAGGAAGGGATTCTAATTATGGGAAATGAAGCAAATGGAGTTTCCGAAGAAATTAAAAAAATAATTCAGCATAAAATATCGATTCCTAGATTTGGGGAAACGCAAGAAACGGAAAGCTTAAATGTTGCTACTGCAACTGCTATTTTATTGAGTGAATTTAAAAGAGATGCTTAGTAAGCTGTTGCTATTTTCTGTAAGCTTGTTTGTACCGTAGTATAGTAAACCTAAAAAGACCTCACCGGTTTAAAAACCTGTGAGGTCTATGTTGTATCAACAAACATAAAGATCTAGATTACATTATTTTTCCTCTAAGAATCTATGCGAAAAACTTTTTGTAACTCTGTGAAATATTAAAACTTATTTACTCAAAAGCAAAATTCAAGAAAACACCACGAGTTCCCATAAAGTTTACAGGTGCTGTCCATCTACTATTTGGATCATCGTCGTATTTAATCTCATTATTCATGGCAAAAACTCCGCGAATCGATGGAGAAAACTTAAAATAATACAAATAGAAATCTACACCAACACCAACTTCATACATAAAGTTGTGGGTTTTCATTCTAAATTGACTGGCAGAATTATCTTCTTGATTACCCTCATTACTAGAAAAATTGTAATCGTAGGATATTCCTCCTAATAAATACGGACGAATATTTTTATACCTGTCTGTACTAAATTTAAACACCAAAGGAACATGCAAATACGTAGACCCAACTTCTCTAATACTGTCTTGATTAGTGCTATTCTTTAAATGATTAAATATTATTCTTTTAGAATTACTAACTAAACCTGGTTCTAAACGTAAATTTAAATTTTTATGCAATCGTAAATCTGCTATTAGACCTACATTAAAACCTGTTGTTGCTTCTACGGTAACATTAGGTTTAGCGTAAAACATCCCTGGCGAACCGGGAATAGGTATTTGTTTATCTGTAAAATTTAATTTAAAATCATTCTGATTTAATCCTAAATAAAAACCATAATGCAACAGTTTCCTATCAAACGTTGGTAAATATTCTACACGTTCTCTTTGTGCAAAAAAAGCGATTGAAGACCATAGGAAAAAACCAAAAATTAAGATTCTTTTACTCATAATTATTTACGTGCAGTATAAATTGTTGCAACTCCAAAAGTTACAGGTTTGTGTTCTGTATTGGTAAACCCATTTTTTTGTAAAATATTGTTGAACGCTTCTCCGAAAGGAAAAGAATTTGCAGATTCAGATAAATATGAATAAGCAACTTTGTCTTTAGAAAATAATTTACCTACAATTGGTAAAAATAAATTTGTGTATAATTTATACCCTTGTTTAAAAGGGAATTTCACGGGGTTAGAGGTTTCTAAAATAACCAAAACTCCTGTTGGTTTTAAAACTCTGGCAATTTCTTTAATTCCTTTATCTAAATTAGCAAAGTTACGCACACCGAAAGACACTGTAATTGCATCAAAAGTATCATCTTCGAAAGGCATATCTTCAGAATCGCCAACAATCATTTCTATTTTATCAGAAAGATTTGCTTTGGCAATTTTCTGTTTTCCAACGTCTAACATTCCTGCAGAAATATCTAAACCTACAATTCTATCTGGTTTTAAAGCAGCCATCATTAAAGCTAAATCCCCTGTTCCTGTTGCTATATCTAAAATTTGCTTCGGATTATTCTTTCCTATAATTTCAACTACTTTTTTACGCCATTTCATATCGATTCCTAAAGAAATTACACGGTTTAATCCGTCATAATTCCCAGAAATGTTATCGAACATCTCTGCTACTTGTTCTTTCTTACCTAAATTAGAATCTTTATATGGATTTATTTTTTCTGCTGACATTTTTTACCCATTTATTGCAACCACCTCATTAATCTGATTTGGAAGCATTTCTTTTAATAAATTCTCTATTCCATTTTTTAAAGTTGCTGTAGAAGAAGGGCAACCACTACATGCACCTTGTAAAATTACACTAACTACCTTATTCTCTTCGTCATAAGAACGAAAAGCAATATTACCACCATCTCCAGCAACTGCAGGTTTAATGTATTCATCTAAAATATCTACAATCTGAGCAGCAATTCCTTCTAAAGCTACTACTGGTGTTTCCATTTCATTGTCTGCGGCAGCAGTTTCTTCTTTTGGTAGTTCTTTTATAATTGTTTTACCATCTGCTAAATACTCTCTAATAAAAGTTCTAACTTCTCCGTACACATCTCCCCATTCTACCATATCGTATTTGGTAATCGAAATGTAATTATCAGAAATAAAAACTTCTTTTACAAATGGAAAATTAAAGATTGCTTGTGCTAAAGGCGATGATGCGTTTGCTTCATCTATATTTTTAAACTCAACATCTGTTTGTGTTAATGCTTTGTTTGTGCCAAACTTCATTACTGCTGGGTTTGGTGTTACTTCTGCATACACTTCAATAGCTTCTTTTTTTGATGTTTTTTGTTCGTTTACAACAACATTTCCATCATTTAAATACGCTTCTATCTGCTCTTTTACTTCTTCCTGAACGTCGATCCATTCTAGAATATCAAAACGCTGAATCGCTATAAAGTTTGCAGTAATAAATACCTTTTTTACAAATGGTAAATAAAATAATTCTTGCGCTAAAGGAGAGTTTTTAGCTTCATCTATATTGTTAAACTCATAACTACCTCCATTAATTAAAATAGTGTTACTATTATATTTAATAATGGTATTATTTGTAGTTTCTTGTATGGTAATTTTAGTATCTGACATGTTCTAAAAATTGAATTGCAAAATTAAGGGAAAAAAGATAGATAAGATTATTTTAAAGAGATAAAAACTTTAAGACTCCGCTAGAAATGACATTTTTAATGCCAAATCAAACAGAGTCTTGCTTTATAAGTATATGTAATCTACAAATTTATGGTCGCTGTAGCTGTAAAAACTTTATTGTCTATTGTTAAATTCGCTGAGTTTACATTAAAACCAGGATAAAAATTATAAGGTGCCGTTTTATTATTATCACTGTACCCAAAATCTAACTTAAAGTTTCCAAAATCATAACCTCCACCAATAGAATAGCCTTCTAAATTATCTGAATCTAATGCTAACTTATCCGGACTTTGTTCAAACTTATAACCACCTCTTATGCTAAATCGATCGAAACGCCATTCTGAACCTATATTTAACGAATGTGTGTTTCTTAATTCATCTTGAAAAAAATTGTTTTCATTTGAAAAATCTGCGTTAGATAATTTCATGTTTTTATAATTTTTGTTGATATAATCAATACTCAACAAACCATTTTTACCAAAAATAAAGGCGGTACTTAATGTTAATTTACTTGGTGTTTTAAATCTATATATAAAGCTTTGCGATGGAAAATTTCCATTAGACGTATTATTATAAATAGTTGTATTGTTACTAACTTTAATCTCAGTATCTCCTTTAAAGCCGTCATTATCTACAATATTAGATTCCTCTAATAATTCTGTAAACCAAGTTGGTGTTTGGTAAGACAGCCCAAGTCTAAAATTTTGATGAGCTTTATAAATAAAACCTAGGTTTATAGAAACACCTGCCCCAGATGTAAAGTTTTCTTGATACAGGTTTGCATCTAATGTGTTTCCATCTGAGTCCTTATTCAATTCTATTAAACTTGAACGCTGTGTAAAACTTAAATCGTAAAAATTGAAACCAACACCTAAATATAATTTGTCTTTATGAACTGAAGAGAACGCAATATTCATTTCACTTATTTCTCCCGCATAGTTGTTAAAAAAACGTTGTTCTTCTGCGATGTCATAGCTTTTAGTTGGTGTATTATTATCTAAAGGAAAATCTCTAAACGTTGCAATTCCGCTATTTCCTCTAACATCGAAACTATTTGTAAAATCTTTCTTTATTCTATAATTAAAACCGATGGCAAATTTATTCCAATCAGATTTATAAGCGCTGTCAAAAACTAGAACAGCACCTGCTTGAGATAAATTAAAAAAATTATCTTGATTGTTTCTAGAGGTACCATAATAATTAGACATTATCTCTGTGTTTCTAGAACTAAGAGAACCCGCAAAAGAACTATTATTATACACTGCTAAACCTGCGGGGTTTATATTCATTACAGAAACATCTCCACCTAGAGCACCAAACGCACCACTCATAGAGGTAAATCTGGCAGTTCCGTTAGCATCATCTTGAGAAAACAACAATGCTAAATCTTGGTATCCTAAAGATTGAGAATAGGATGTTAGTGTTACTGCGAACAATACCGCTAATGTTACATATTTTTTCATATTAATATCTTTTCTAATTTTATAAAACCTTAATTATTTCTTCTTCTAGATGAAGAAGATGAACCTCTATTAGAACTACTTCTTGTTGAAGCTGTACTTCTAGAAGCAGATCTTGTTCTCGAAGGTATATTTGTACTTCTTGAAGTATTCGAAGAACTTCTTCTAGGTGTACTTGTGGTAGCAGAACTTCTCGTTCTCGAAGAATTTGAATTTCTATTTACACTACTTACATTATTCCCCCTTCTAGATGATGATGAACCTCGTCTTGTACTAGATGAACCACTACTTCTTCTTGTTGATGAACTTCTTGTTGATGAACTTCGTCTTGTATTATTAGAACTTCTAGAAGTATTAGAAGAACTTCTCCTTGTTGTAGATGTAGCTCTTCTTGTAGGCGTTGTAGTTGTAGCACTTCTTCTTCTAGTTGTAGAAGAACTTGGCCTTGTATTGGTAGTTCTTCTTCTTGAAGTAGTTGAAGAATTTCTTGAGTTTACATTACTTCGTCTGTACGTATTATTGTACGTTGTTCTTCTTCCGTAATTGGTGTTTCTGTAATACCTGTTACTATAGTTGTTATATCTATATGGCGCCCTATAACCGTAATAGGGATTGTACAAACCATTATTCCATCCCCAAGCATAGTTATTATGATATGGGTGCCAATAAGGATTGTATCCCCAATTATTATACCCCCATCTATTTCTGTAGCTCCAATTGTTGTAACCATAAGAATCATACCCCCAGTTATTATAAGCAGGTCCAAAATTATTCCAATAAGGATCATTTATTAAGTTTATATTTACAACAACATCATTATTAGAATTGCTTCCCCAAGAAGCATTAGTATTATAATTTAAATTATCTTCTGTATAAGAATCATCAGGAGAATTGTAAGAATCTACATCTGTAAAAACATCTCCATCATTTAAATTATCAAGACGTTCTAATTCGTTTGTAAAATAGTTATTGTTGTAATTTTCATATCCTGCTTCATCTACAACAACAACTTTTCTTTCTCTTTGATTATTAGTATCGTTACCATAAATACCATCATCATTATAAGTACTTTGGTAAGTACCACAAGAAGCTAAAAGTAAATTCGCTGTAATAAATAAGATGAATTGGTTTATGTTGCGTTTTTTATATGATAGTTTCATAAGACTTGTTTTTTAGTAAACATTAATTTTGATAAAAAATTGTTACGTAAAAAAATCTAAACTTTACTTGGTCTCTAACCTTTTTATAGTAATTTTGTATTGTTTTTATAAATACAAAACATTCTTTTAACATAAATTTCACTTTAAAGGTAACAATATTTGTGCCAAACTTATAACATATGAGTAAACATTTAACAAAAAGAGCAGACGATTATTCTAAATGGTATAACGAGTTAGTTGTTAAAGCAGATTTAGCAGAAAACTCTGCCGTAAGAGGTTGTATGGTTATAAAACCATACGGTTTTGCTATTTGGGAAAAAATGCAAGCAGAATTAGATAGAATGTTTAAAGAAACAGGACATGAGAATGCCTATTTCCCGCTGTTTGTTCCTAAAAGTTTATTTGAAGCTGAAGAAAAAAATGCAGAAGGTTTTGCTAAAGAATGTGCAGTAGTTACGCATTATAGACTACAAAACGACCCTGATAATCCCGGGAAATTAAGAGTAGATCCTGATGCTAAATTAGAGGAGGAATTAGTAGTTCGTCCTACTTCGGAAGCAATTATTTGGAGCACCTATAAAGGTTGGATTCAATCTTACAGAGATTTACCGTTACTAATAAACCAATGGGCAAATGTTGTACGTTGGGAAATGCGAACACGTTTATTTCTAAGAACTGCAGAGTTTTTATGGCAAGAAGGCCATACAGCACATGCAACAAAAGCAGAAGCTATAACAGAAGCAAAACAAATGCAAGATGTGTATTCTGTTTTTGCTGAAGAATTCATGGCAATGCCTGTTGTAAAAGGATCTAAATCTGATAGCGAACGTTTTGCTGGTGCAGAAGACACCTTAACTATTGAAGCTCTAATGCAAGATGGAAAAGCTCTACAAGCTGGTACAAGTCATTTTTTAGGTCAGAATTTTGCAAAAGCATTTGATGTTAAATTTACTTCTAAAGAAGGAAAACAAGAATATGTTTGGGCAACCTCTTGGGGAGTTTCTACACGTTTGATTGGTGGCTTGATAATGACACACTCAGATGATAGTGGTTTAGTTCTTCCTCCTAAACTAGCACCCATTCAAGTTGTAATTGTGCCGATATATAAAGGTGAAGAGCAATTGGAAGCTATTTCAGAGAAAGTAGCTGTATTTGTAAAAGAATTGCGTAAAAGAGGCGTTTCTGTAAAATTTGATGACAGAGACACCTATAGACCAGGAGCAAAATTTGCTGAATATGAATTAAAAGGGGTTCCTGTAAGAATTGCTATTGGAAAGAGAGATTTAGAAAATGGTACTGTAGAAGTCGCAAGAAGAGATACTTTTGAAAAACAAACTGTTGCTCAAACCGACGTTGTAGATTTTGTAAGTAACCTTTTAGAAGAAATTCAAGAGAATTTATTTAAGAAAGCAATAGACTTTAGAAGTGAACACACAACTTCAGTCGATAATTTTGAAGATTTTAAAGCTACAATAAAAAATAAGGGTGGTTTTGTTTCTGCTCACTGGGACGGAACAGAGGAAACGGAAGATAAGATCAAAGAAATAACCAAAGCTACCATTAGATGCATTCCTAATGACGCTAAAGAAGAAATTGGGACGTGTGTTTTTAGTGGAAAACCGTCTTATAAAAGGGTGCTTTTTGCAAAAGCATATTAAATTTAAAAAAAAATGCATTTTTTTTTGAAAAACAATTGCACAAGTCAAAAAACGTTGTATATTTGCACCCGCAATCAGGAACAACTAACAAAGATTGATTGTTATGGTCCGTTCGTCTAGGGGTTAGGACGCATGGTTTTCATCCATGTAACACGGGTTCGATTCCCGTACGGACTACAAGTTTTAATATAAAAAAACGATTAAGAAATTATGGCAAATCACAAGTCAGCATTAAAGAGAATTAGAAGTAACGAAGCTAAAAGATTACGTAACAAATACCAGCACAAGACAACAAGGAATGCTGTAAGAGATTTACGTACATTTGAAGACAAGAAAGAAGCAGAAGGTAAATTAAATACTGTGCTATCTATGTTAGATAAACTAGCTAAGAACAACATTATTCATAAGAATAAAGCTGCTAACTTAAAATCTAAATTAACAAAGCACGTAGCTGCATTGTAAGATTTTAACTCTTAACAAAAATTTAAAACTCTGAATATATATTCAGAGTTTTTTTATGCTTCAAATTTAAATGATAGCTGATTTTTAAAATCTGGAATTATTAAAGATCAAGTCCAAAGTATGTTAGATTTAATAATTACACTTAAAAAATTAAAGAATCTAAATAATGCTAGTACAATACTTCTGACGTTAGTTACTTAAGAGACACTTATCATTTCATTGAGCCCAAGATAACTATACTGATCAGAACTCTATTACCAAAGCAGTTGTATGTGTTTTTAACTATTTGGGAACAACTTGTTAGAACATAACTAAACCTCAATATTTCGCTTATTTTCCTACTTGAAACACTTTTACAACTTGTTAAGCCTTTGCTTTATCTTTCAATAATATTTTATTCATTATAAATTTTAATATCATTTATATACTTTTTCTATATCAGCATATATTTTAAATCAATACAAGAAGTAATGTAATTTATGAAATATAAAAGGGTCTAAGCATAGAAATAAGACTTGTAGGTCCTCTCTAAATTATGCTTTAAAGACATCTATTATTACTTTAAAATTTACCAATCATAATTTTTATGAGCATCTAATCGAATAAAAATAAAGAGTAAAATGGTAAAGCCCCAAAGAGAAGACCCTCCATAACTAAAGAAAGGTAGCGGAATTCCTACAGTTGGTAACAAACCTATAACCATCCCTACGTTTACAACTACATGGAAAAACAGAATTGAAGCCAAACTATACCCATAAATCCTTCCGAATTTATTTGCGTGTGTTTCCGCTAAATAGATAACTCTATACATCATCAACATAAAGAGAATAATAACCAAAGAACTTCCAAAGAAACCCCATTCTTCACCAATAACACTAAAAATATAATCTGTGTGTTGCTCAGGTACAAAATCTCCTTGCGTTAAATCTCCTTTTAAAAACCCTTTTCCACTTAAACCGCCAGAACTAATTGTTAATTCAGATTGATGTGAATTGTAACCAATTCCTTGATTGTCTTTTTTCAAACCTAGAAGAACTTCAAAACGATCTCTATGGTGTTGCTTAAAAACATTATTATAAGCAAAACCTGTTCCTAATATAAAAATAGCTACAATAGCATAAACAGCTATAATTTTATGCCAATTAAAACGAATAAAGTGTTTTCCTCCTTTGTATGTAATATATATAGTAAAAATAGTAATCAATAAAAATAAACTTACCAATACCCAAGAGGTACCAAATAAGATAGTAAGTACAAATAATACAATAACCAAAGTACCTAAGGTAATATAGTTTAAAGTTAAACCCTCTCTATGCAACACAAAGAAAAAAGCTAAATAAATAAGTGCAGAACCAACATCTGGCTGCATGGTTATTAAGAAGGCCGGTGTAAAAATAATTACAAAAGCTTTAATTTGATTTTTAATTAATTTAAAATTATACTGTCTATCACTTAATAGTTTTGCAACTGCTAATGCTGTAAAAGCTTTTACAAACTCTGAAGGCTGCAAACCCAACACACCAAAATTGTACCAGGAAGTAGCACCGTTAATTGTCTTACCAAAAACAAACAAGCCTACAAGTGATACTAATGAAATGATGTAAAGTACACTCGAAAACTTCTCGTAAAATTTAGAATTAAAAAATAGAATAATTATAATTAATGGTATTGTTAAGCAAATAAAGATAAGTTGTTTTCCGTATTTAGTTGAAAAACTTAGTAATTCAATATCTTCATTTGTTTTTGAAGCCGAATAGATATTCAACCAGCCAAAACAAACTAAAATGGTAAACAAAATTACCAGAAGCCAATCGATTCCTGCAAAAATGTTATTCTGTTCCTGACGCAATTTCTTCTATTTTTGGTATTAGTTTATCATACTCAGATTGTAAACTAATATTCAACATGTTAGTTTCTCTATATTTTGTTGCTTTAGAAATTTTACCATTTAGATATTTTTCTATCATTAAACTTGTTATTGGTGCAGCAATTCTAGAACCATAACCACCATTTTCAACAAATATGGCAATAGCTATTTTAGGATTGTCTTTTGGAGCAAATGCAACTAGAATAGAATGATCTTCTAATTTTATTCGCTCTCCATTAACTACAGCATAATTTTCTGAAGTCCCTGTTTTACCGCAAATATCTATTCCTTTGACTTGATTCCGTCTTCCGGTACCCGTTTTATAAACTTCGTACATTGCTTCTATTACAGGATCAAAATGCTCTTTATCTATAGATGTTTGTTTTTTCTCTGTAAAATTTGGTGCTTTAATTGGATTCTTATCAACTTTCTTTAAAATATGAGGAGTGTAAAAGAAACCTTTATTTGCAATTGCAGCAGTAAAATTAGCTAATTGAATTGGTGT
Source organism: Polaribacter sp. ALD11 (assembly GCF_002831685.1). NCBI lineage: Bacteria > Pseudomonadati > Bacteroidota > Flavobacteriia > Flavobacteriales > Flavobacteriaceae > Polaribacter > Polaribacter sp. ALD11. The sequence goes on from NZ_CP025119.1 coordinate 1,961,903, forward strand.
TGTTTGCACTTCTCCTTGTCCAATTGCATTCGAAATATTTGTAGAAGCATTCCACCTGTATCTATAGGCATCATCATAATATTTTCCTGTAGGAATTAAACCGGGGCTTCCTTGAGGTAAATCATATCCTAAATAGTCTCCTAAGCCAAAACTTTTTACATGATTCGCCCAATTATCTACACCTTCAGATGGCTTGTTATTTTTCTCTACAATTCTTTTATATGTATTAGAAAAATATGTATTACAAGATTTAGCAATAGCTATTTTTAATTTTACAGGCCTGCCAACAATACCACAATGACATTTCATAAATTCACCTTTTCTGTTTCCATATTTATAACCATGATAACATTTAAATGAACTATCTTTTGTAATAACACCTTCTTGTAAACCAATTAAAGCATTCATCATTTTAAAAGGAGAACCTGGAGGGTAAGAAGCTTTTAATCCTCTGTCATAAGTAGGTTTTTCTAAATTATCCGCATCCATTAAAATTGCTGAATTTTTAGATCTTTTTCTACCTACCAACATATTAGGATCGTATGTTGGCGCAGTGACCAAAGCTAAAATTTCACCCGAAGAAGGTTCTATTGCGACGATACCTCCTCTTTTACCAATCATTAATTTCTGCGCATATTCTTGAAGCTTAATATCTAGCGTAAGCATTAAATCTTTACCATTTTCTGCCAAGGTATCTTTCTCTCCGTTCTTAAAGGAACCGGTAACTTTATTCAAATTGTTACGATTAAAATACTTTTTTCCTTTACTACCTCTTAAGAAACCTTCATATTGTTTCTCTATACCATCTTTACCAATTAATTCTCCTGGTTCATAATAGGTATCCATCTTTGCAAGTTGCTCATTTACTTCACCAATATAGCCTAAAACATTTGCTGCAGCATTAATAGGATATTTTCTAATGATTCTTTTTTGAATAAAAAACCCATGGTACTTATGTAATTTTTCTTGAAGGAAAGCAAAATCTTCTTTTGCCAATTGTTTCAAAAAAACAGAGGGGAGGTAAGATGCATAATTATTTGCTTTATTATATCTCTTTAAAAAACTTTTTTTATTAATTTTTAAAAGCTTGCAAAACTCTAAAGTATCTAAAGACTTTACTTGATTTGGCTGAATCATAACATCATAAGAAAGCTGATTTGCCACCAATAAGACTCCGTTTCTATCATAAATATACCCTCTTTCTGGGTAATCGAAATCAATTTTTACAGCAGAATTATGAATAGGATCATAGTTATCTCCTCTAATTATTTGAAGTTGGAATAGACGACCTATAAAAACGACACCTACTATTGTGATTAAAAAGTAAAGTAAAAAACTTTTTTGCATTATTGCTTTTTAGAAAAAATATAAATTGATAAAAAATACAGTATCAACGTAAAAGCACTTGAATAAAGTGTATTTAATAGTACGTGATATATATTTTGAAAACTAAAGTTAATCAAAGAAAATAATATAAAATGATGTATTACTGTTAAAGTTACTACATAATTAAATTTCTTACCAAAGGGCTCTAAATTCAAATTAAAAAAAGGGTAATCTATTTCGTATTTTCTAAAAAAAACTTTTATAAAAAACAACCTCAAATACGCAGTTGTTAAAGTAGCAAAAGCATGAATACCCCCAGAATTAGAGAAAAAATCGACACTTAAACCCAAAAGGAAAGACACTAACAAAAAAGCAAATCTATTTTTCTTTAACGGATACAAGAAAATAAATAGAATGTATAGATATGGATTTATATACCCTAAAAATAAAATATTATTCAATACTAAGACTTGAAGAAGAACCAGAAATATAAAAAGAAGTCCGAAGTAGATTGTCTTGTTCATTTACTAATTTTCTAAAGATTTAATTTCTTCTTTATGTAGATTTTTAATAACGTAAACAGGCCCAATATTACTCATATCGTTAAACAACTTTACATTAATTGAATTATCTACAGCATTATTATTGTTAACTTCAATTACGGTTCCTATTAAAATGCCTTCCGGAAAAATAGTAGATTTCCCATCAGTCTCTATTGTATCTCCAATCTTCACTGGAGCTTGTCTTGGAATATCAGCTAATTGAACAATATTATAGTCTAAGCCATTCCATTTTAGAGTACCATAATATCTACTGTTTTTTAATCTTGCGTTTAATCCGCTATTTTTATTTAAAATAGATTGAACTCTCGTGTAGTTTGAAGAGACATGTTCTGTAACACCAATAATTCCTTTAGAGTTAATTACTGCCATTTCTTTATCTAAACCATCATTTCTTCCCATGTTAATAGTTAAGAAATTAAATGCGTTAGAATAATTATTGTTAATAATCTTCGCGTTTGAAAATGTATATTTTTGATGATATTTTACGGTGTCAATAACAATTGAATCCAAAGAAAAAGGAATCTTTATTTTTTGCTCTAAAAGATTTCTTAAACGTACGTTTTCTTCTAAAAGTACTGTATTAGTATGTTTAAGGTTAAAATAATCTGAAATACTAGAAATCTGATTGTACATACCCCCTGTTAAAGCATTTGCAGAGTTTACGTATTTACTTTTATGAAAATTGAGATTATTAAAAGTAAGTGTTAAAGCAATTAATTGCAACAACAAAAAGAATAAAAAATACTTAAACTTTTGAAAAAAGTAAATAAGTTGTTGCATTTATAGAACTGCTAAAAGATTATTTCATTAATATATTTTTGTATTTACCTAGTTCTTTTAAAGCAATTCCTGTTCCACGAACCACAGCTCTTAAAGGATCTTCTGCAACATAAACAGGTAAATCTGTTTTTCTAGAAAGCCTTTTATCTAAGCCTCTTAGCATGGAACCTCCACCTGCTAAATAAATACCACTGTTATAAATATCAGCAGCTAATTCTGGTGGCGTTTTAGATAATGTTTCCATAACAGCATCCTCAATTCTTAAAATAGATTTATCTAATGCTTTTGCTATTTCTCTATAAGAAACCTGTACTTGTTTCGGTTTACCACTTAGTAAATCTCTACCTTGAACCAACATGTCTTCTGGTGGGGTTTCTAAATCTTCAGTAGCTGCACCAATAGTAATTTTTATTTTTTCTGCCGTAGTTTCTCCAACATGTAAGTTATGTTGAGTACGCATGTAATACATAATATCATTTGTAAATAAATCTCCTGCAACTTTTACAGACTGATCACAAACAATACCAGCTAAAGCAATAACTGCAATTTCTGTTGTACCACCTCCTATATCTATAATCATATTTCCTTTAGGCTCCATAATGTCGATTCCAACACCAATTGCAGCAGCCATAGGTTCATAAATTAAATAGATTTCTTTGGCATTCATGTGTTTTGCAGAATCTCTAACAGCACGTTTTTCTACTTCTGTAATTCCAGAAGGAATACAGATAACCATTCTTAATGCTGGTGGAAATAACTTCTTTTTAATTGATGGAATTTGCTTTACAAATTCTTTAATCATTTCTTCAGAAGCTTGAAAATCTGCTATAACTCCGTCTTTTAAGGGACGAATCGTTTTGATATTTTCATGGGTTTTCCCTTGCATTAAATTGGCTTCTTTGCCAATTGCAATAATTTTACCCGTAGTTCTATCTCTTGCAACAATTGAAGGACTATCGATAACCACTTTTCCGTTGTGAATTATCAAAGTATTTGCGGTCCCTAAATCAATCGCAATATCCTCCGTCATAAAATCAAAAAAACCCATAAAATATCTTTGTTGTATTATTCTTACTATAGTATCACAAATCTACTAAAATTCTGATTGTAAATAACCTATAACTTATTAATGTTTAAAATGTCTAGTTCCTGTCATAACCATAGATATATTGTGCTCATTACAATAATCTATACTTAATTGATCTTTTATAGAACCTCCTGGTTGTATCACACTTTTTATACCTGCATTATCTGCAATTTCTACACAATCTGGAAAAGGAAAAAAAGCATCACTTGCCATTACACATCCATTTAAATCAAACTTGAAAGAATTTGCTTTTTCAATTGCCTGGTTTAAAGCATCTACCCTACTTGTTTGCCCTGTTCCACCTGCTAACAATTGTTTATTCTTTACCAAAATAATTGTGTTAGACTTCGTGTTTTTACACAGTTTAGAAGCAAATAATAAATCATCTAACTCAGATTGAGTTGGTTTATTGTTTGTAACATATTTTAAATCTTCTAATTGATCTGTAATACTGTCTTTATCTTGAACTAAATTACCATTTAAACAAGTTCTAATTGTTGTTGTTGGCAATGCAACTTCTTTCTTAATTAAGATAATTCTATTTTTCTTTCCTTTTAAAATTGATAAAGCTTCATCTGAATAACTTGGCGCTATTACAACTTCGCAAAATAATTTATGAATTTCTTCTGCAGTAGCAGCATCTATTTCTGTATTTGCAATTAAAACACCGCCAAAAGCAGAAACAGGGTCACCCGCTAATGCATCTAAATATGCTTGTTTTACAGTTTCTCTTTGTGCAAAACCACAAGCATTGTTATGCTTTAAAATTGCAAAAGTTGGTGCTTCTCCTTTAAATTCTTCTATTAAATTTACAGCAGCATCCACATCTAATAAATTGTTATAGCTTAATTCTTTACCATGTAACTTATCGAAAATTGATTCTAAATCTCCAAAGAAATACCCCTTTTGATGTGGGTTTTCTCCATATCTTAAAACTTGTGCATTCGTTTCACTAACTTTTAATGCTGGTTCTTCGTTATTATTAAAGTAATTAAAAATTGCAGTGTCGTAGTGTGAAGAAATATTAAAAGATTTCGCAGCAAATTTCTTTCTTTGTGCAATGGTAGTTTCTCCTTTGTTTTCAGATAATATTGATAAGAAACCGTCATACTGGTCCATTGAAGAAACCGTAAACGTATCTTTAAAGTTTTTTGCTGATGCTCTAATTAAAGAAATACCACCAATATCTATTTTCTCTACGATAGCTTCTTCAGAAGCTCCTGAAGCAACTGTTTTCTCAAACGGATATAAATCTACAATTACTAAATCTATTTGCGGAATATTGTATTCTGCTAATTCAGCAACATCACCTGCATGATCTTGTCTATTTAAAATCCCTCCAAAAACTTTTGGGTGTAATGTTTTTACTCTTCCGCCTAAAATTGAAGGATAAGAAGTAACATCTTCTACAGGAACTACATTTATCCCTAGTTCTTTAATGAATTTTTCTGTTCCTCCTGTAGAGTAAATAGTAACATTTAATTCATCTAATTTTCTTACAATTGGGGCTAGACCATCTTTGTGAAATACCGAAATTAATGCGGATTTAATTATTTTTGAAGTGCTCATTTAGTGTTGTGTTGTTAAGCACGCAAAATTAGTAAAACCAACCTTGAAACCCAATAAAAAATAGTGACAAAAATAAGAAGTAATTAACAAATAGTTTACTTAAACTTTTGTCTTAAAATCCTCTACTAAAGCGTTGTAATTTCTTGGCTCTCTTTTTTCTTCATTTTTTTTTAAAAAAATAAGACTTTTAACAAAAAAATTGAATGTAATTTCTTCATTTTAAGGGAAATTAAAAAAAATGGGCGGGGGTGAAAAATTATTCTGCTGTTTCTAAAAAATTATGAAACCATTGCACAAAATTATTTTTCCAAGATTTTTTTTTATCAACAAAATTTGAGTGATTATTGCTATTAACAGCAACTGCAGTGTATTGTTCTTTTCTCATTACTTAGGGGCTAGAGGTTTAATGATTATAGAATATCCTATAAATTAACATTGTTTTTAACAAATATATAAAAATTTATTAAAAACACCGTTTTTCTAGAAGATAGTTGCTACTTTTCTACAAATATGCTCTAAAAGGTCCTCATCTTGGTCTGTAAAAACATTTGCAGTGTGAGAATCTATGTCTATTTGACCAATGTTTTCTTCTTTTACAAAAATAGGAATTACAATTTCTGATTTTACCTTCCAACCACAAGAAATATAATTATCTTGTTCAGAAACATCCTGTACTACAAAATTTTCATTACTTACAGCAACTTGCCCACAAATACCTTTTCCAAAAGGAATAATTGTATGCTCTGTTTCCTCACCAGTATATTGCGCCAATTTCAACTCATTCTTATCTCCGTTCTTAAAATAAAAACCAACCCAATCGTAATAAGAGATTTCACTTTCTAACAAATTACAAATTTCTTGTAATTTAATTTCTGTAGTACTTCCTATAGAAATGATGCTATCAACTTTCTTTTTTAACTTTTCTATTTCCATTTTTTGTATATTCGTTCTAATATTATGAAGTTGCAAAAATAAATGAATTTACATTGTGAAAAAACATAAAAACGTAGTCATTTTTTTAATTAAGTTTTTTGCAACCTATTTTATATTGTTCGCAATATACTCTACATACTTACAAAGTTCTCAACAAAAAGTGGCTCCATTTAAAACGGCTTCTATAACAACATTGGTTGCAGATCAAACGGTAAATCTATTAGAGTTTTTTAATTATGATGCCGGAGCTTACCAACACAAAGAAGAACTTTCTGTTAAACTTTTAATTGAAGGAAATTATACCGCAAGGGTTATTGAAGGCTGTAACTCTATAAGTATCATTATTTTATTCATCGCTTTTATCATTGCTTTTGCAGGTTCCTTAAAAGCTACAATTATTTATGCCTTTTTAGGTAGTGTATTTATATATGGTATAAATATTGCTAGAATTGCATTTTTGGCTGTAATGATTTATAAGTACCCTAATCAGCAAGAATTTTTACACAACTTAGTATTTCCTGCAATAATTTACGGTGCTGTCTTTTTACTTTGGGTAATTTGGGTTAACAAATTTTCGAGCTATAAAAAATGAATACATACATAAAAATAATATTGCTTTTAATACTAATCTCACTCTTATTTTTAGTGAGAGCATTTTCTGCTGAATTATTTTATGATCCTTTAATTGAATATTTTAAAAACGACTATCTATATGCAAAAATGCCATCAATTGATGTTTGGCTTTTAATAATAGACATGCTTTATAGGTATGTTTTAAATTCGGTAATAACATTGGGGTTCATTTGGGTTCTTTTTGAAAGAAAAGACTACGTAAAATTTACAGGATTCTTCTTAATGACTGCGTTTATAGTTTTAGTTGTACTGTTTGTCTTTTTATTAAGAGATCAGTTTGAAAGCGGTTATTTACTACCTTTTTATATACGTAGATTTATCATTCATCCGTTATTCTTATTAATTCTGATACCAGCTTTTTATTTTCAAAAATTAAGTAACAGGTAATTTTACAAAAAAGTTAGTGTTTCTTATTGTAAATTTGCAGTTGAAATGAAAATAAGTATCACCAAAATAACATCTTTTTTATTAGCATTCTTAGTGCTATTTTCAACCTTTTCTTTTACGGTTGAAAGTCATTATTGTGGTGATTCTCTAATTGCTGTTTCTTTTACTGGAGAAGCAGACGTTTGTAAAAGCGACATAACAAATGATTCTTCTATAAAAACAAAAGATTGTTGTTCAGATGAAGTTCATAAGATTGAAGGTCAGAAAGAATTACAACAATATTCTAAAAATAAAATAAGTTTTCAAAAACAACAATTTTTAGCCACTAACATCATCTCTTATCAAACTTTGTTTGTAGGAAACAAAGCAACTAAAGTAAATTATAACTCCTTATTTCTGCCAGATAAACCTTTAGATTATCAGGTTCTATACCAATCTTTTCTAATTTGATTTTTATTCTAATTCCAACTAAAAAAACTTCTTTTTAAAGAAGCGTCGTTTTAATTATTATAAAATAAATATCAATGAAAAAATACATACTTAGTGGTTTTATACTACTATTTCCAATCTTCCTTTTTGCCCAAACGAATTTAAAGGGAATGCTTATGGACAAACAAAACCCGAAAGATAACTTAGGTGTTTCTGGTGCAACTGTAAATTGGCTAAACACAAATATTGGTGCAATTACCAACGAAAAAGGGTGGTTTACAATTCCATATAAAAAGGAATACAAAAAATTAGTAGTCAGTTACATTGGGTATAAAACCGATACGTTGCTTGTTAATAACCTAGATGTAATTCATCATTTTATAACTTCAGAAAGCGACTTAGAAGAAGTAACAATTCGAGCTAAAAGAGATGCTGTTCAAAAATCTTTATTTGCTACTGCAAATACTTTTACCGTAAATAACGACGAGTTATTAAAAGCTGCATGCTGTAATTTAGCGGAGAGTTTTGAAACCAATCCTTCGATAGATGTTAGTTTTTCTGATGCGCTAACAGGAACACGTCAAATACAAATGTTAGGACTTAAAAGTCCGTATTTGCAAATCATGCAAGAAAACATTCCTTCTATTCGAGGCGCTGCACAAGCATTCGGGCTCACATTTACACCAGGAACTTGGGTAGAAAGCATTCAGATTACAAAAGGAGCAGGTTCTGTTGTAAATGGTTTCGAAAGTATTTCCGGACAAATAAATGCTGAATTGGTAAAACCATTTTCAGACAATAAATTCTTTCTAAACGCATATAGTTCTTTAAATGGTAGGTTAGAATTAAACACGCATTTTAACGAGAGAATTTCCGATAAATGGCAGACAGGTTTATACATTCATGGAAATTATAGAGGAGAAAAATTTGATAAAAACAACGATAATTTTCTAGATGCACCTTTGGCAAATCAAATAAATGTAATGAACCGTTGGCAATATACAGATGCACAAAATGGTTGGGTTAGTTTTATAAACGTTCGGTTTTTAAATGATGAAAAACAAACAGGAGAACTTAATTTTAATCCAGAAACAGACAAAGGAACCACCAATGCTTGGGGAAGTGAAATTGACACCAAACGTTTTGAAACTTCGCTTAAATTAGGCTATGTTTTTCCTGAATTACCTTTTCAAAATTTTGGTTTACAAGTAGCGTACAGCAATCATCAGCAAGATTCTTATTTTGGCTTGAATGTCTACGACATTAAACACGAAAGCTTGTATTCTAACTTACTTTTCAACTCGATTATTGGTGACACTAGAAGCAAGTTTAAAACTGGAATTAATTTGACCTACGACAAATTTGATGAACTTGTAAATAGCACAAATTATAACAGAAAAGAAAATTCTATCGGAGCCTTTTTCGAATATGCTTTTGACAATTTGGATAATTTTAGTTTAACTGCCGGAATTCGTGCAGACACGCATAGTTTATTAGGCACTTTTATTACGCCTAGAGTTCACGTAAGATATGTTCCTTGGGAAAAAGGAGTTTTTAGAGCCTCTGCAGGAAGAGGAAAAAGAAGTGCGAATATTTTTGCCGAAAACCAGCAATTATTCGCAAGTTCTAGACAAATAAATATTGATGATGTAGGTGGAAATATTTACGGTCTAAATGCGGAAGTTGCATGGAATTACGGCATTTCTTATTTACAGAAATTCAATATATTCAATAAAAAAGGAGATATTACGTTTGATTTTTACAGAACCGATTTTAGCAATCAAGTTGTGGTAGATTGGGAGAACCCGCAAGAAATTTCTTTCTATGATTTAGACGGAAAAAGTATTGCAGATAGTTTTCAGGTCGAAGTAAATTATGAACTAGCAAAAAACCTTGATTTAAGAACTGCTTTTAAATATTTTGATATTTCTACAGATTATAAAAACGGAAAATTTCAAAAACCAATTCAGCCAAATAATAGATTCTTTGCAAACCTTTCTTATGAAACAACCGCAAAAGAGAATGGATCTCAATGGAAATTTGATGTAACCTTTAATAATATAGGAAAACAACGTTTGCCAAATACCGCAACAAACCCTACCCAATATCAACTACCAAAGTATACCGAGCGTTATAGTTTACTAAACTCTCAGATTACAAAAGTGTTTTCAAACAAGTTTGAAGTATATTTAGGAAGCGAAAACTTAACCAATGTGCAGCAGAAAAACCCTATTTTAGCTAGCGATAATCCGTTTGGCGCATATTTTGATACCACAATTGTGTATTCGCCAATTTTTGGACGTGCAGTGTATGCAGGTTTACGATTTAAAATTAAATAACCCACACAGTGGAAATACATAAAACAACAAATAATTTAATACAATGAAAAAAATACTATTCATATTCAGTTTATTCTTGATTGGATTTTCCTCTCAAGCACAAGATGTAAAACAAGAGAAAAAGAAAAAAAATGCGAAGGTTGCTTTTGAAGTAAATGGTATTTGTGGTATGTGTAAAAAACGTATTGAAACTGCTGCTTTAAAAACCAAAGGTGTAAAATTTGCTATTTGGGATGTAAAATCGCATCAAATGAACATCATTTTAGATGAACGTAAAACATCTCTAGAAACAGTAAAGCAGAACATTGCCAATGTTGGGCACGATGTTAAAGATTTTATAGCTACAGATGAAGCTTATAATTCTGTGCATCCTTGTTGTAAATATAGAGACAGCAAAATTATTGAAGACCATAAAGGTGAACTCAAAAAAAAGAAAAACTAACAAACGAAAAAGCCTCACATTTTTAAATTGTGAGGCTTTTTTAATTTTAAAAATGAAGATGAAAATTGGTCACAAATAAATTTAGCTTAGATTCGTGAAAAATTATGAAAATTATGAAAACTTACTTAAGCTTATTATTTATTTGTGTATTTACAATTCAAACCTATTCACAAAGAGAATTAGATTCACTTACTTATGAACAAACACAAGATATCAATTTTTTTAAAAATATAAAAAACAGAACTTCAATACAAGTATATACTACGGTTAATCGCAATGTAGTTAAAGTTGGTGATACAGTAATTCTTGGAAAACCAACCTCAATGGAAACATCAACAAGGTCAAACACAATAGCAGCTGGCAGCAACCTTAGAGGAGCAAGAACAAGTTCAAGGAGTGTTTCTAAAAAAACTTATGAATTTATAAAACTAGGAAGACCAGCTGGATTTGGATCAATAATGAATGCTATGAGCGGAGAAGCAGCTAATATGGCCTCAAATAGTTTGTCTAACACAAAAGCGATTGTTAAAGAAATAAAAGCACATCACAGAGGTAGTAAAAAGAAGCCTTTGTATTTAATAATGGTTCTGGGTGAACTCAATGGGAAAGCATTTGGTATTAATAAATACTTAAGTGTAATGAATACTGAACTAGCAATTGAACAAGGTGAAATTTATCTATTAAATAGAAAAATGACTAGAAGTGAAGCAATTGCTAAACTCAAGGAGTCTAAAGAATTATTTGATTTAGAAATTATGACTAAAGTAGAGTATTCTAAAATTAAAAAAGAATTAACCCCTATCATTATGGGTAAGAAGAAATAATTTTATCAAACAAACATCTCGACACAAATTTGATAAAAAATCAAATTCACTTAGTGTACAGTGTTTCAATTAAAACTCTAAAAGCCTCACATTTTTAAATTGTGAGGCTTTTTTATTTGAAGATATTTTTCTTAAAAGGCAAAAATCTGCGTTAAGGATAGAAACGGCATCCTTTTTTATTTTTCATAAAAAAGATATAGTGAATAGCCTGTTAAAACGCCCAAAAGAAAAAACACCTTCTATTAAAAACTCCAATTTTTGTAATTATTAGAGTTTTCTAATTTTTCTTCGATAGTATCGTCTAACTCTTTAAAAAAATCGATACCTGTTAACGCTTCTACTGTATCTACCGAAACCACAAATTTATACAATGGTAAATTAGATTCTTTGTGAGGTATTAAAAAAGCCAACATTTTAATTTTACCATTTGTTTTATCTAAAATAACTTTATAAAACTGATTTGGAACAGAAACAGCTTCACTTCCAATCGTTTTTAAATTGTGCTCTAAAACGCCACCTGTAATTACAAAAACACCATCGTTCTTCTTTGCCCAATAGCGTACTTTTTGTTCTAAACGATTCCAAATACCTGCATTAAATTTGTGTTCTTGCGGACTTATATTGCTTGTTAAAAATGTTTCGTCATGTGCTACTTTGGTAAAACGCCTGTCTGCAGCAGGACATAAATGCCCTTTATCGAAACCAGATTTTTTATAATTACGCCAATGTGCCGCTTTCGTTTTTACTGCACCGTCTATTTCAAAATAAGGTCTTTTGTAATTTGTAGTACTTAAATGTGATGTTTTTAATTCATAAGCTACCCATTCTGCCTGTTCGTGCTTCTCGCTATAGGATAATGAATAATTTTGATGATGTACAATTTGATTGGTCGTACTTGTAGGTAAAAAATATTGATTTGTAGTTTCTTTTGGTATTTTACCTGTTTCTATTTGAACCTCTTCTTCTTTAGAATTTAAAAATTCTTCATACCCGAAAACAGCAACTAAAATGAGTATTGCAATTATAGAGAGGAGTTGTTTTTTCTTCAAGTTGTTTTTATTTTATAATTCTTAATCGTTGTAAAGGTATGAAACATAAAGAGGCTAGCGTTAAGTATTAAACCTTTCGACTACCCACATGATAGACTATCTGTTTGAATTATTTTTTTTAACAACAATGTGAATAGTAATGGTTTATTAAAGAGCCCAAAAATAAAATTGACCTAACAGATTGCTTCGTCATTCTTCCTCGCAATAACGATTGTGGAAAAATAAAAACCCTTTCAAATGAATGAAAGGGTTTTTAATTTTATGGATTCTGAAACATATTCAGAACAACAACTATTTAGTATCTGTAGTGCTCTGGCTTAAATGGTCCGTTTACAGTTACACCAATATAAGATGCTTGCTCTTCACGCAATTCTGTAAGCTCTACTCCTATTTTTGCTAAGTGTAAAAAGGCTACTTTTTCATCTAAATGTTTTGGTAACATATACACATCGTTTTTATAAGCATCGGCGTTTTTCCAAAGTTCGATTTGCGCTAACGTCTGGTTTGTAAATGAGTTACTCATTACAAAACTTGGGTGACCTGTTGCACAACCTAAATTTACTAAACGACCTTCTGCAAGCAAAATAATATCGTTTCCATTGATGTTATATTTATCTACTTGTGGTTTGATGGTATCTTTTGTATTTCCGTGGTTTTTATTTAACCAAGCCATATCAATTTCATTATCAAAATGCCCAATATTACATACAATAACCTTGTCTTTCATTGCTTCGAAATGACGTCCTTGTATAATATCTTTGTTTCCAGTAGTTGTAATAATAATGTCTGAATTTGCGATAACTGTTTCTAAACGCTTTACTTCAAAACCGTCCATTGCAGCTTGTAATGCACAAATAGGATCGATTTCTGTAACCGTTACAATAGAACCTGCACCTTTAAAAGAAGCAGCTGTTCCTTTACCAACATCACCATAACCACAAACAGTTACACGTTTACCAGCTAACATAATATCTGTTGCTCTACGAATTGCATCTACTGCAGATTCTTTACAACCATATTTATTATCGAATTTAGATTTTGTAACAGAATCGTTCACGTTAATTGCTGGCATTGGCAATGTTCCGTTTTTTACTCTTTCATATAATCTATGAACTCCCGTAGTAGTTTCTTCTGATAAACCGTTAATTCCTGCAGCTAACTCAGGAAAACGATCTAAAACCATGTTTGTTAAATCTCCACCATCATCTAAAATCATATTTAATGGTTTCTTGTCTTCACCAAAAAATAAGGTTTGCTCAATACACCAGTCAAATTCTTCTTCTGTCATATCTTTCCAAGCATACACAGCAGTTCCAGCCTCAGCAATTGCAGCCGCAGCTTGGTCTTGTGTAGAAAAAATATTACAAGAACTCCAAGTTACTTCTGCACCTAAAGCTTGTAAAGTTTCAATTAAAACGGCAGTTTGAATGGTCATGTGTAAACATCCTGCAATTCTTGCACCTTTTAAAGGCTGCTCGTTTTTATATTCTTCTCTTAAAGACATTAAACCTGGCATTTCTGCTTCGGCTAAGTTAATTTCTTTTCTTCCCCAAGCAGCTAAAGAAATATCCTTAACTTTGTTTGGTACGTAAGCTGTTTTTGTGCTCATATTATGTATATTTATATTCTAATTTTTCGAACTGCAAAGTTACGACATCCATTTTAAAAAAGTATGGCTCTTTACAAAAGTTTAACGGTTAATGAAAATACAAAAGTTCTCATTTGGAAGATTGAAGAATCTTTTAATGAATTAAATAAGAACGTTTTACTAACAGAAAACAGTCAAGCTCGTTTAGATAGCATGAAATCGGAATTGCATCAACGAGGTTTTTTAAGTGTACGCCATTTATTAAAGGAAGCTGGTTATTCTGATACAGATTTAATTTATGATGAGTTTGGGAAACCACATTTAAAAGACGGAAAATTTATTTCTATTACACATTCTTTTACATTTTCTGGCTTGATAATTTCTGATGATCTACATGTTGGAATTGACATTGAAAAACAACGTGATAAAATTCTAAAAATAGCACATAAATTCACACCTATTGAAGAGTATAGAACCATTGCAAATTCTGACGCCTTGGTTAGTAAGTTAACCATTGTTTGGGGCGCAAAAGAGAGTTTGTATAAAATCTACGGAAAGAAAAAATTGCTCTTTCTACATCATATCTATATTGAAGATTTTAAGTTTGAAGACGAAAAAACTTCTGGTGAAATTAGATATGAAGGAAAAGCTACTTCTTATAACATTCAGTTTTTAGAGTTTGAAGGTTTTACTTGTGTGTATGCTTATTAAAAAGAACAAAGTTTCTAATCACCACTATAAAACATATAAACCCAAATAGATCTAGAAACCCTAAAATTAATAGTACTTAACAAAATTGCTGTTGTAATTGCAATAATTACCACATTTATATAAGAAAAACCCAATAAGAACTTAAACAAGACAACACTTGCTATCATTTCTGCTGCCACAAGCGCATAACTAACAAACATAGCACCAAAAAAGAAACCCGGTTCTTTTTCAAATTTAAAATTACATTCTTTGCATAGAGCATTCATTTTAGGTGCTTTAAATAAAAGAAGATTCCCTAATTTGCTATACATTTTGCCTTTTTTACAATTAGGACATTTACATTTTAACATATCTATTACATTTGCCATAAGATCTAATTTATTAGTACCACAAAATTAAGCTGCTAAAATGTTATTTAGCATATAATATAATCACCATTTTTTGTGTTTTTAGGACATTATTATGAAAATACCCGTTTTAAAGATTAATCAGTTTCTCGAGTCCAAGTCAATAAATGATTTGTATATAAATTCTTTTTCAAATCATATTGAATTGAATACAGAATTAATTAGTAAACCACACAGTCATAATTTTTATTTATGCGTTCTCTTTACAGAGGGAACAGGAAAACATGAAATTGACTTTAGCTCTTACAGGGTAAACCCAGGTAAAGTCTTCTTTTTAAAACCTGGACAAACACATTCTTGGAAATTTGAAACAAAACCAGAAGGATTTATATTTTTCCATTCTCAAGAGTTTTATGAATTAAAGTTTTTAGACCATACACTTAACTCGTTTCCTTTTTTCTACTCTAATCAAAATCCACCTTTATTAGAATTATCTAAAAAGGAAATGAAAAATATAGAAGTAAAATTTCAAGAAGTATATGCAGAATATCTACAGAGAAATACCTTAAGAGAGCTCAAAATAACAAATATTATTAATAGTATTTATATAGATTTAACAAGAGTATATACTGCTAATGTAAATTTAGAAAAGTTGGTTTCTCCAAGTTACTCTGTGATACTTGAGCGTTTAGAAAGTTTAATAAACCAACATTTTTATAAAGAAAAACTACCAAAATTTTATTCTTACCAATTAAACATAACAACAAAACATTTGAATAGAGTTGTTAAAAAAGCACTGAATAAAACTACAAATCAATTAATATCTGAAAGAATAATATTAGAATCAAAACGGTTAATTATTCACTCTGAAAACAATTTAACTACCATTGCAGACACTCTTAAGTTTTCAGATTACGCCTATTTTTCAAAGTTTTTCAAATTAAAAACTGGTTTTACACCAATGGGTTTTAGAAAAAAATATTCTTCGTAGAAATCTACTTGTAATTTATTATTTTCGCAATTGTGAATATCTACCAAAACATTTTATTAGCAAAAGAAGAAGGCAAAAAATTATTAGCAGTTCTAATTGATCCTGAAAAAATGAATCTAGAAAATATTCCTGCTTTTTTTAAGAAAATCCATACTTCTATTGCGACACATATTTTTGTTGGCGGAAGTACCGACAAAGATAGTCAGACAGAAAGTGTAGTTACTGCAATTAAGAAAGCAACCAATTTACCTGTTATTTTATTTCCTGGTGATGTTTCGCAAATCTCACATAAAGCAGACGGAATCCTATTTTTGAGCCTTATTTCTGGGAGAAATCCTGAGTATTTAATTGAGCAACAAGTAAAAGCAGCTCCGATCTTAAAAAATTCTAATTTAGAAATTCTTTCAACGGGTTATATATTAATTGACGGAAAAAAAGAAACAGCAACACAGAAAGTGAGCAACACAAAGCCAATTGCTCAAGAAAACTTAGATTTAATTTTAAATACTGCTTTGGCTGGTCAGTTTGCTGGCAAGAAACTAATTTATCTAGAAGCTGGTTCCGGCGCCATAGTTCCTGTGGACGAGAACATTATTACTCTTGTAAAAGGAAATCTAAATATTCCTATAATTGTAGGAGGCGGAATCCGTTCTAAAAAACAATTAGAGAGCGCTTTTAATGCGGGTGCAGATATGGTAGTTATTGGCACTGCTTTTGAAAATAACACCACTTTTATTGAAGAATTTAAAAACAACGAATTATAGAAAAAAACTCGTTCTTGGGTTAGACTGACAAAAAAGTTTAAATTTACAACTTCAAACAAAATTAAATGTCAGAGATTTTCGACTTCCTTTTCGAACAATACAATACCTATTCTAAACTAGACATTACTTTAGAAATTATTGCCGTATTTTTTGGTTTTTTATCAGTCTGGTATTCCAAACAAAATAAAATTTGGGTGTTTCCAACAGGAATGATTAGCACAATTATTTTTGTGTATCTTCTTTATAAATGGGATCTTTTAGGAGACATGATGATAAATGCCTATTATTTTATAATGAGTGTTTATGGTTGGTATATCTGGACACGTAAAGTGGATGAAGTAGATGTGACACCTATTTCTTTAACAACAACTAAAGAAAAAAAAGTTTCCGTTGCCATCTTTTTTGCTGCGTTGCTCTTTGTTTTTATCGTTTATAAAGCTTTCGATAAATGGACAACTTGGGTTGCTTATGTAGACACCATTACCACTGGAATTTTCTTTGTTGGTATGTGGCTAATGGCAAAACGTAAAGTAGAAAACTGGTTATTCTGGATTGTTGGCGATCTAATTTCTATACCTTTATATTTCTATAAAGGATTTACTTTTACGAGCTTTCAATATTTCGGATTTACTTTTATTGCCATTTTTGGTTATTTAGCATGGAAAAAGAACTTAAACAAGACCCAATTAACATCGTAAAAGTTGTTTTATTTGGCCCAGAATCTTCAGGAAAAACGACACTTTCTCGTCATTTAGCACGGTATTACAACACTGTTTGGGCACCAGAATTTGCCCGTGAGTATTTACAAGACAAATGGAATAATGAGCGTAAAACTTGTGAAAAAGAAGATTTATTGCCGATTGCAATCGGACAAATGAAACTAGAAAATAAATTGGCTAAAAGGGCTGATAAAATTCTAATTTGCGACACCGATTTATTAGAAACAAAAGTGTACTCAGAGGAATTTTATGGCGGTTTTGTAGATGAAAAATTAAATGAAGCAGCAAGTAAAAACACGTACGATTTGTATTTGCTAACCTATATTGATACGCCTTGGGAAGAGGATGATTTACGTGATAGACCAGAACAACGTCTAGAAATGTTTACTGCTTTTGAGAAATCTTTAATAGCTAATAATAGACCGTATCTTCTATTAAAAGGTGATAAAAAAACACGATTAAAAAATGCCACAGAAGCAATAAATAAAATTATTGCTCATAGAGAAAATTTACAATCATTTTCAGATTCTTTACATGATTTAGATATGCATTTTCTACATCAAAATACGGATGATTTTGGTAATTCTTATGAGTATTAAATAAAACATATAAAAGAAAATAAAGCAAAACAGCGCATCTATTTTCTAAACTCTTTCAAAAAAATGAATTCAGAAATCCTCTTAAAAGAATTAAAATTTAAAGCAACTAGAAGCTCTGGTGCTGGCGGGCAACATGTAAATAAAACGTCTTCTAAGATTGAATTAAGTTTCGATTTAGAGAATTCACTTGCGCTTTCTGAAAACGAAATAATACTTCTAAAGGCGAAACTTTCATCAAAACTAACAAAAGAAAATGTACTCATTCTTTTTTGTGAAGAGACACGTTCTCAACACAGAAATAAGGAGCTTGCCATTAAACGTTTTTTAGAGTTGATAAGAACAAATTTAATTCGTCCTAAAAAAAGAAGGAAAACAAAACCTAGTAAAGGTGCTATGAAAAGGAGAGTTGAAACTAAAAAAAGAACTTCTGTTAAAAAAGCCCTTAGAAAGAAACCAAAATTCGATTAAAAATAAAACTTATTTCAGAAAAACAAAAAATTCTCAAACAAGTTTAGCCCTGATTGAACGGTTTGTTTGAGCTCTTTTTTATTCCTTTTTAGGATAAAAAAAGCGAGTAGTGAAAGCAGGAAATAGCTACTAAAAAAACACGTTTGTTGTTCCCTATTCCAAAAATCCAAATTACCTTTGCAGCGTTCTCATAAAGGGGTGCTTTAAAAAGCTGAGATCATACCCAATGAACCTAGAACAGATAATGCTGTTTAGGGATTACGAACGTTAATGAAACATGGTAATAGCTGTTTTTAGTGAGTACTGAAAAAGCCCTGTTTTTTTCAATTTACATTAACGTTCAAAACTAATTATTCAATATTAAATACAAGAATAATTACCTCTTTTTATTCGTTTTAAAAATTTTTAAAATGAAAAAAATTACTATTTTTTTATTCTTGCTAGTAAGTGCACTTGCAAACGCCCAATCCTTTACCTTTTCAGGAAAAGTTGTAGATGAAAATGAAAAATATTTAACTGGAGCTTCTGTTTTTGTTAAAGAACTTAAAAAAGGGACATCAACTAATATTGATGGAAACTTTAGCATTAACTTAAAGAAAGGAACCTATACAGTTGAAGTTTCTTTTTTAGGTTATAAAACCATTTCAAAGAAAATTATTATTTCTCAAGATGAAGAATATATCATTCAATTAAAGCCAGATTCTACCGTTTTAGAGGAAGTATTGGTTTCTGCAGTTCGTGTAAATGCAGATGTGCCTGTTACGTTTTCTAACTTGTCTAAAAAAGAGATTGCAAAACGTAATTTAGGGCAAGATATTCCTGTTTTACTAAATTATATGCCTTCTGTGGTTTCGTCTTCAGATGCTGGTGCTGGTGTTGGTTATACCTACATGAGTGTACGTGGTTCTAACGGTGAGCGTATTAATGTTACCGTAAACGGAATTCCTTATAATGATGCTGAAAGTCATGGTTCTTTTTGGGTAAATTTAGGCGATTTTGCTTCTTCTACTCAGAATTTACAATTGCAACGTGGTGTTGGTACATCTACCAACGGTTCTGGTGCTTTTGGTGCAAGTTTAAACATTTTAACAGATGCTGTTTCGGAAGATGCTTTTGCTGAAATCTCAAATTCTTTTGGTTCTTACGGAACAAGAAAACATACCGTAAAATTTAGTACAGGGAAGTTAAATGATCATATTGAGGTTGCTGGGCGTTTGTCTAATATTTATTCAGACGGTTACGTAGACAGAGCTTTTTCAGATTTAAAATCGTACTATTTGCAAGCTAGCTATACCGATGAAAATACGCTCATAAAAGCCATTACTTTTGGTGGTAAGGAGAGAACGTACCAAGCTTGGGAAGGTTTAACAGCAGGTCAATTAAAAGAAGACAGAAAACAAAACCCATATACGTACGAGAATGAAGTTGATAATTTCGAACAGAATCATTATCAATTGCATTGGAACGAAAAATTGAACGATAATTGGTCTACAAACGTTGCTTTAAACTATACAAAAGGTTCAGGATATTTTGAGCAATTTAAAGCAGATACAGAAGTAATTAGTGATTTAGACAAAGACGGTACATTAGATTTTGATAACTACAACGGCATTCTTTCTGGAACAAAGATAAAAACTGTAGATAACGATGACGGAAGCACTTCTTTAATACCGATTACAGATGCAATTGTAAGACGCTGGTTAGATAACGATTTTTACGTTTTTAATTTCAATACAAATTACAAAACGGACAAACTGAATTTGATTTCAGGAATTTCTTATTCTAATTATACAGGAGATCATTTTGGTGAAGTAATTTGGGGGAAAGAATTTACAGATACAGCAAATATTAGAGATCGTTATTATTTTTCTGATGCTAAAAAAACAGATTTTTCTGTTTTTGCAAAAGCAACGTTCGATATCAGCGAAAAACTATCTGGTTATTTAGACTTACAAGGACGTTTTGTAAATTATAAAACCAAAGGAATTACTTCTAAAAGAGCACCGATTGATGTAGATGCTCAGTTTAATTTCTTTAATCCGAAGTTTGGTTTAACCTATAAAATTAACAACGATAATAGTTTGTACACTTCTTTTGCTGTAGCAAACAGAGAACCAAATAGAAATGATTTTGAAGGCGGAGTTACCACACCAGAAACTTTAAATGATTTAGAACTGGGTTGGCGTTTAAAAAGTGAAAACATTAAATTAAATACCAACATCTATTATATGGATTATAAGAATCAGTTGGTTTTAACAGGAGCTTTAGATGATGTTGGAGCGCCAATAAGAGCAACTTCTGGTAGCAGTTACAGATTAGGTTTAGAAATTGATGCAGACATTCGTTTGAGCGATCAATTCTCTGTAAGACCAAATGCGGCTTTTAGTTCTAATAAGAATAGAGACTTTTTTATTACTAGAGATGGTATTGTAGAGCCACAACCTTTAGGTAAAACAGATTTATCTTTTTCTCCAGATGTTGTTGTCGGAAATATTTTTACATACCAACCAAAAGATAATTTACAGTTTTCATTATTATCTAAATATGTTGGCAAGCAGTTTATGAGTAATTTTAGCAGTGCAATTTCAGATGATGATGTTTTAGATAATTATTTTACTACAGACCTTAATGTGGTTTATAAAATTAAAACGACCAAAATTTTTAAATCTATTGTATTTTCTGCTTTAATAAACAACATTTTTAATAATGAATATGTAGACAGAGGTTATTACTATACATTTAATGACACTTGGTCTAACCCAGGCACAACCACCACTGCAGATGGTGCTGGTTATTATCCGCAAGCAACAAGAAACTTCTTAGTTGGTATAACTTTAAAATTTTAATAAAATGTCTATTTTTAATCTAAACTGATTAAAATGTGTTAAAAAATACCCAAAACGAGCGATTTTAATAAAAAATCGCTCGTTTTTTTGTATATTAAAAATCTATGATAAACACTGCTACTTTTACATACAATAACAGCAACGAGCAATATGTTGAGGCTTATCAATTGAATAATTTTACACTTCCTGCATTTTAAAATTTTATTTATTTGAGCAATTTCCATTAATTTTAAGAAGATGTATTTCTTTTTAAAACTTCATAGTAACAATCTTTAAAAAAATCCAAATAAACACATGAGACAACTTAAAATTGTAAAACAAGTAACCAATCGTGATGCAGAATCTTTAGATAAATATTTTCAGGAAATTAGTAAAATTGGACTTATTACTGCTGATGAAGAAGTAGAATTAGCTTTGAAAATTAAAAAAGGAGATAATAAAGCATTGGATGCACTTGTTAGCGCAAATTTAAGATTTGTTGTTTCTGTGGCAAAACAATACCAAGGGCAAGGTTTAAAATTGTCTGATTTAATAAATGAAGGTAATTTAGGTTTGGTAAAAGCCGCAAAACGTTTTGATGAAACTAGAGGTTTTAAGTTTATTTCTTATGCTGTTTGGTGGATTCGTCAAGCAATTATGCAAGCTTTAGCAGAACAATCTAGAATTGTGCGCTTACCGCTAAACAAAATAGGAAGTATTAATAAAATAAGAAAAATATACGCTCGGTTAGAACAAGGCGAACAGCGTATGCCAACCAATAAAGAGATTGCGAAGCAGTTAGATATGACTGAAACAGAAGTAGAACAGTCTTTAAAAAATTCTGGAAGACACGTTTCTATGGATGCCCCTTTTAACGAAGGTGAAGATTCTAATTTGTACAACCTTTTACAATCTGAAGATTCTCCAAAACCAGATAAGGAGTTAATGAATCAATCTTTAAAAATTGAAATTGAAAGAGCTTTAGGCACACTTACTTTTAAAGAAGCAAAAGTCATAAAAATGTATTATGGTATTGGTAATGAAGTTGCCTCTAGTTTGTCTGAAATTGGCGAACGGTTCGATTTAACAAGAGAGCGTGTAAGACAAGTAAAACAACGAGCAATTAAGCGCCTACAGGCGAAGTCTAAGACACACATGTTAAGAACATATTTAGGATAATAAAAATGACAACTATCTAAAATCTCAAATTCATATTTTGAGATTTTTTTTGTGCTAAAAATTAAGTATTTGTATTTATTGCTTTTCTCTTTATAGGAAGTAACGAAAATGTTAGTGTTAGCAAAATTCTAAAATTAAAAAAGCGAACTCAAAAGTTCGCTTTTTTATTATGAATCTATTTTACCAACAGCAGAACTAACAAAGTATTTTGCTTAGTGGACTATTGTATTTTTATCTCCTACTTCAGGATAACCTAATTTCTATAATTTTTCTTTAATCAATGCTAAATTTTCAATTTCTGAAGTAACAACAACAAGTGATTTTTCTACATTCACTTCAACTTTATTCATAATTTTTAAACTTAACAATCCTTTTTTTATAGTTGCTGCACAACCACCTCATTTTAAGTTTTCTATTTCTAGAATCATAATATCTAATTTTCTTTTTTCCATTGATTATAGCCGCCTAAAATATTTACCACTTTAAAACCTTTTTCTTTTAAAATTACAGATGCTTTGCCACTTCTATTTCCACTTCTACAATATAAATAAACAGGTTTAGACTTGTCTATTAGTTCAGATGCTTTTTCTTGAAAATCAGTATCAAAATAATTAGCAAAAAGAGCCGTTTTTATAGTTCCTTCTTCTATTTCTTTCGGACTTCTAACATCCATTAATTGAATATTCTCTTTCTCTAATAAAACTTTTAACTCTTTTGTAGAGATTGATTTTATTTCTTCTGATGAACTACAGTTTATAAAAAAGAAGCTCATCAAAAAAATACAGACAATCTTTTTCATCTTTTCTATTTTAAAGTTGATGGGCAAACTGCATTGGTTCTTTCTATAGACGTGTTTCTAATGGCCGCATAACCGCCAGCAACATCAACAACATTATGAAAACCACGTGCTTTTAAAATAGAAGATGCAATTACAGAGCGGTAACCACCTGCACAATGTACATAGAAGTTTCCTTTCTTTGGAAATTCTGAAATATGGTTATTTAAAAAATCTAAAGGTGTACTTTCTGCCACTTTTATATGTTCGCTTTGGTATTCACCCGGTTTTCTAACATCGAAAACAGGCATCTTTTCTTTAATTTTCTGTTCTAATACATCCGCAGAAATAGATTCTAAAGTATCAATTTCTTTACCAGCTTCTTTCCAAGAAGCAAAACTTCCTTTTAAGTACCCTAAAACATTGTCAAAGCCAACTCTAGACAAACGTATAATTGTAGCTTCTTCTTCTCCTTCTGGGGTTACTAATAAAATTGGTTGTTTAATATCTTTAATCAATGCACCAACCCAAGGTGCAAAAGTACCTCCTAAACCAATAAAAATAGATTGTGGTATAAAACCTTTTATAAATTCTGATTGATGACGAACATCTAAAATTAATGCATCTGTTTCATTTGCATGAATTTCAAATGCTTTTACAGATAATGGCTTTGCGCTATTTTCTAAAACTTCATCTATAGACTTGTAACCTTCTTTGTTCATCTTTACATTTAAAGGAAAATAAGCTGGTGGAGGCAATAAACCATCTGTAACTTCTTTAACAAACTCGGCTTTCGTCATGTCTGCTCTTAAAGCATAATTGGTTTCTTTTTGATTACCAATAGTACCCACCGTTTCTTTACTTAAATTTTTACCGCAAGCAGAACCTGCTCCATGAGCTGGGTAAACAATTACATCATCTGCCAATGGCATTACTTTATTTCTTAAACTATCAAACAAGAATCCTGCTAAATCTTCTTCTGTAATAGCTCCTTTTTGAGCTAAATCTGGTCTTCCAACATCACCTAAAAATAACGTATCTCCACTAAACAACGCATGGTCTTTCCCGTTTTTATCTTTCAATAAATAACAAGAACTCTCCAAAGTATGACCTGGCGTATGTAAAACTGTTATTGTAATATCACCAACTTTAAAAACCTGATTGTCTTTTGCTATTATTGCATCGAAACTTGTTTTTGCTGTTGGACCATATACTATTCTTGCACCTGTTTTCTCAGCCAAAGTTACGTGTCCGCTCACAAAATCTGCATGAAAATGTGTTTCAAAAATATAATTAATCTTCGCATTATTTTTTGCTGCTCTATCTATGTAATCTTGTACTTCTCTCAAAGGATCTATAATAGCTACTTCACCATTACTTTCTATGTAATATGCTCCTTGAGCTAAACAACCTGTGTAAATTTGTTCTATAATCATATTTTAATATTCATTTTATAGACCTCAAAATAACATAATAACTAAGTTATAGTAGATGATATTTATCAGTTTTATTTAATTCTTATATTCACTTAAATGCCTACTTTAAAAATTACCGCATTGAGGAATTAGAAAATTATTTTTATTTTAGTCGTATGCTTGGTGTATGTATTTTGCGTATTTTTCTTGATGCTTTCTATCACCTGTTTTATAGAATTTAACTGCCTGATTTGGACGCATGAAAAAATGATTTAAATCTATAATATCTAAAATTCCACTTCTAAACAAATCATCTCTTACCGGTCCTTTAACTCCTGCAAAATAAAAAATGATATTTCTTTTTTGACAATATTTTATCCGTTCCTTCAACATCTCTACTCCTGTACTATCAACTCTATTAATACTTTCTGCATCTAAAACAACCAATTTTAAGGTTTTTCCTTTTTTTAACATCATTTCATCTAATTTATCTCTAAAATAACATGAATTTGCATAAAACAATTGTGCATCAAATCGAAAGACTAAAATTTCGTCTTCTATAATAACTTCGTCAAATCTGTCTTTATTCCTATAGAAATTAGAGTTTGGTACTTTCCCTAATTCAGCAACATAGGGTCTGGAAGTTCTAAATATCAATATAATTAATGATAAACCTACGCCTACAATTATTCCGTATTCAATTCCTAGTAGCAATGTTGCAGAAAATGTAGCAAGCATTAACCAAAAGTCTAGTTTATTCGCTTTCCAAAGAAAACTTGCTTCTTTAAAATTTACCAGCCCGAAGACTGCTACAATAATAATTGCTGCTAAAACTGTTTTTGGTAAATGATAAAATAATGGCGTAAGAAATAATAATGTAATTATAACCATTACTACAGAAATTAATGCTGCCATACCTGTTCTTGCACCACTTTCTTGGTTGATAGCAGAACGAGAAAAACTTGAAGTACTGGGGTATGCTTTAAATAAAGAACCTACCATGTTACTTAGACCTAAAGCAATTAATTCTTGATTTGGTCTTATTCTATATTCATCTTGTTTTGCTTCTAATGATTTTCCTATGGAAATAGTTTCTAAATAACCAACCATTACTAAAGTTAGTGCAATTGGCAACAATTCTCGCATTTGATCTAAGTCGAAACTAGGCATTCCGAATTTAGGTAAACCTGAAGGAATATCTTTCACAATAGAAACATCTTCAAAACTTTTACCAAAAAACTTCATAATTAATATCCCCAAAATAACAACGATTAACGCGTTTGGAATTTTCTTATTTATCTTTCTAAAGATAATAATTATAATTACAGAAACCAGACCGATACTTGTTGTATGGTAATTAAAATTACTTATATGGAGCCAAATATCTTCTAATATAATCTGAATTTGATCACTTTGAACAAAATCTACTCCTAATAAATTTCTAAACTGGTTCAAGCCAATAGTAAGCGCAATTGCAGAAGTAAAGCCAGTAATAACAGGTTTAGAAAGGAAATTCACAATAAAACCTAGGCTAAATATCCCCATTATAAATTGAATGGAACCTACCATTAAAGCCAATAAAATAGCGATAGCAATATAACTTTCTGAACCTGCCAGAGCTAAAGTAGAAACTCCTGTTGCTACTATTAATGAATCCATTGCTACAGGACCAATTGCAACTTGTCTTGAAGAACCAAAGATTGCATACATTACTTGTGGTACCAATGCACAATACAAACCATAAATTGGTGGCAATCCTGCAATAAGTGCATATGCAATTCCTTGCGGGATTAAAATAATACCAACAGTAATACCAGCAATTAAATCACCTTTAAAAAGTGATGGATTGTAGTTTGGTAACCATTCTAAAATTGGTATTATTTTTTTAATATTCATATATTAACGATGCTCAAAATCTTAGAGCAATTTTAAAATAATTCTCCCGGATTTATTCCTTTTACTCTTCCCAAGTGTTTGTATGCTAAATCTGTAACCTCTCTTCCTCTTGGCGTTCTCATAATAAAACCTTGTTGAATCAAAAAGGGTTCATACACTTCTTCTATGGTTTCTGTATTTTCGCTAACTGCTGTAGCAATTGTAGAAATACCAACAGGGCCTCCTTTAAATTTATCTATAATGGTTGCTAAAATCTTATTGTCCATTTCATCTAAACCATGTGCATCTACATTTAATGCTTTTAATGCATATTTTGCAATTTCTATCGTAATACTTCCGTCTCCTTTAATCTGAGCAAAATCACGAACCCTTCTTAACAATGCATTTGCTATTCTAGGTGTTCCTCTACTTCTACCTGCAATTTCAATAGCAGACTCCATTGAAATAGGAACCTTTAAAATATGTGCACTTCTTTGTATAATTGTAGTAAGTAATTCTGTTTTATAATAATGCAATCTACTACTTATTCCGAATCTTGCTCTCATTGGAGCTGTTAACAACCCAGATCTGGTGGTTGCTCCTATTAATGTAAATGGTTCTAAATTGATCTGCACCGTTCTAGCATTTGGGCCAGATTCAATCATAATATCAATCTTATAATCTTCCATTGCAGAATACAAATATTCTTCTACAATCGGACTCAAACGATGAATTTCATCAATAAATAAAACATCCCGTTCATCTAGATTTGTTAATAAACCAGCTAAATCTCCTGGTTTGTCTAGTACAGGACCAGAAGTTACTTTTATGCCGACTTGCAATTCATTGGCTAAGATATGAGCAAGCGTTGTTTTTCCTAAACCTGGAGGTCCATGAAAAAGTGTATGATCTAAGGCTTCCTCTCGTTGATTTGCCGCTTGAACAAAAACTTTTAAATTATCAATTGCTTGATCTTGACCTGTAAAATCGTCGAAAGATAACGGACGTAATTTTTTTTCTACATCTAAGTCTTCGTAAGATAAATTATCATTTTCAGGATTTAAATTGTCATTCATAAAACAAAGATAATATTAAATAAAATACCATGTTGTACCTTTTGTTACATAACAAAAAAACCTTTCCGAATTGGAAAGGTTTTTTTTAATTTTTATATCGGTTCTTGTTTGCACAAGGATAAAATTTATAATTTATGATGGCTCTTCACCTTCTAATAGAGGTGTTGTTTGTAAAACAAAATCTTCTCCATGTAAGTAATCACTATCATCATCATTTGCATCTACACGCTTACTATAATCATAAGCCCATCTATGAACTACTGGTAATTTCCCTGGCCAGTTACCATGTACATGTTCTACCGGAGTAGTCCATTCTAAAGTATTTGATCTCCATGGGTTTTGTGTTGCTTTTTCACCTCTATACATAGAGATAAAGAAATTTGCAATAAAGAAAATTTGAGCAATACCACCTACTAAGGCAAAAATTGTAATTACAACGTTGATGTCTGCTAAGTCATCAAACATAGGAAAGTTTGTATTTGTATAATATCTACGTGGTAAACCTGCTAAACCAATAAAATGCATTGGCCAGAAAACACCGTAAGCACATATAATACTTAACCAAAAGTGCCAGTACCCTAATGTTTTATTCATCATTCTACCATACATTTTCGGGAACCAGTGATACACACCAGCAAACATACCGAAGATAGCAGAAACACCCATTACTAAGTGAAAATGCGCTACTACAAAATACGTATCATGAACATTAATATCTAAAGCAGAATCTCCTAAAACCAATCCTGTTAAACCACCTGTTACGAATGTAGAAACTAAACCAATAGAAAATAGCATTGCAGGATTCAATTGTAAATTACCTTTCCATAAGGTAGTAACGTAATTAAAAGCTTTTACTGCTGAAGGAATTGCAATTAATAAGGTTGTAAATGTAAACACAGATCCTAAGAAAGGATTCATTCCTGAAATAAACATATGGTGTCCCCATACTATTGTAGATAAAAATGCTATAGCCATTATAGAACCAATCATTGCTCTATAACCAAAAATTGGTTTTCTAGCATTTGTAGATATCACTTCTGAGGTAATACCTAATGCCGGTAATAAAACGATATATACTTCTGGGTGACCTAAAAACCAAAATAAGTGTTCAAATAATACAGGTGAACCACCTTGATAGTGTAAGACTTCTCCTGAAATAAAAATATCTGATAAGTAAAATGAGGTTCCGAAACTTCTATCGAAAATCAACAATAAAGCTGCAGATAATAATACAGGGAAAGAAACTACACCAATAATAGCAGTGATAAAGAATGCCCAAATTGTTAATGGCAGTCTTGTCATCTTCATTCCTTTTGTTCTTAAATTAAATACCGTTACTATGTAATTTAAAGAACCAATTAATGACGATGCTATAAATATAGCCATAGAAATTAACCATAAAGTCATACCCATTCCAGAACCTGGAATTGCCTGTGGTAATGCACTTAATGGAGGATAGATTGTCCATCCTGCAGATGCTGGACCAGCTTCAACAAATAAAGATATGACCATAATGATACTCGAAATAAAGAATAACCAGTAGGATACCATGTTTAAGAAACCAGAGGCCATGTCTCTAGCACCAATTTGCAACGGAATTAATAGATTTGAGAATGTACCACTTAAACCAGCTGTTAATACAAAGAATACCATAATAGTACCATGGATTGTAACTAGTGCTAAATACATATCTGGGTCCATAATTCCATCCGTTTGATGAGAACCTAAAAAAGCTTCAACAATTGAAAATGAGGTATCCGGCCATGCAAGTTGTATACGAAATAGCATAGACATTAATACACCAATGATTCCCATAAACATACCAGTTACTAAGAACTGCTTAGAAATCATTTTATGATCTTGACTAAAAAGATATTTTGTTACAAAAGTTTCTTTATGATGATGATCTGACATAATCTTACTTATTTGTAGTATTTTATATTATAAATTATTTAATAACTTCAGCTAATGTTGGTTGTTCTGATAACCATTTGTCATACTCATCTTGCTCTACAACTGTAATTTTCATTTGCATGTTGTAGTGAGATGCTCCACAAATTTTGTTACATAACAACAAATAATCAAAAACATAAGGTTCTTCTCCTTTTGCTTTTCTTATTTTATTGATACCTATAGATTTCTCTATTACTTCAGATTGATTCCTCATTTCTTCAGTAGTATACTTAGGTGTAAATCCGAATTCTGTAACCATACCTGGTACACAATTCATTTGTGCCCTAAAGTGAGGCATATAAGCAGAGTGTAAAACATCTTGCGAACGGAACTTAAAATGAATTTTTCTCCCTTTCGGTAGATATAATTCAGTTACTTGTTTGTCATCAATTGCGTTTTTATCTGTCATATCAACCCCCATTGTGTTGATACCTTTAATAAAGTTTACGTTTCCAACACCTAGCATATTATCAGCTCCTGCATAACGTGCCTCCCATTGAAATTGTTTTGAATAAACTTCTATAACAACAGGATCTTCCAAGTCAGATAAATCCATTATGTTATTCCATTGCCACAATCCGTAACCTATCAAAACAACTAAAACAACCGCAGGTGTTACTGTCCAAATAAATTCTAATTTATGACTATCTGCATAAAACTTTGCTTTCTGTCCTTTTTTACCTCTGTATTTAAACGTAAAGTAAAATATTAAGAATTGCATAATAAATTGTACAATACCAATTAACCAAAATGTAATATTAAATAAATTATCATCATGTTCCCCTTCGATAGAAGCAGATTCTGGTAGAAGTACTACATTCATGAAGATTAAGCAATAAATCATCATTGCATATAAAAAGGCCATAAAACCAATGGCGTATTTACCTTGAGCAGCATTATCTTTGTCGTCTGCAATAGAGCTCCTAAAATCCATGATTCTAGTAATCTGCCAAACACTTACACCGATTGCAACACCTATAAAAATATAAAATAGAGCTAGCATATTAATCTTTTCTTAATTTTAAATTCAATTATTTGTTAATGATGATCTGCTGAACCTTCTTCTGAATGTTCAATATTATAATAATGGAAATGTTCACTTTCTTTTAAGAAAGGATTTCCTTTTGGAATTGTATTTGCTTTAGAAAATGATCTTAAAGTTGTATAAATCATTAAGCCAATAAAGAAACATAAAGAACTTATTTCTGGAATTCCAAAGAACCAATTTGCTCCTACTGTTGAAGGCATCACCATGATAAATACATCTATATAATGACCAGCTAAAATAACAATACCACCAATAAAAACAAACCAAGGTTTACTTTTAAAGTCACTATTTAATAATAACAATATTGGAAATACAAAGTTCATTACAACCATTCCTAAAAAAGGTAATTTATACTCTGTAAATCTTGCTACGAAATAAGTCGTTTCTTCTGGTATATCCGCATACCATATTAACATAAACTGTGAAAACCATAAGTATGTCCAGAATACTGAAAAACCAAACATAAATTTTGCTAAATCGTGAATATGGCTATCATTAATACCTGGTAGTAAATCTTTAGAACGAAAGTATATTGTAAAAAAAGCAATTACTGTTAAAGCACTTACTAACAAAGTAGAAAGAACATACCAACCAAACAATGTAGAAAACCAGTGAGGATCTAACCCCATAATCCAATCCCAAGACATCGTTGTCTCTGTTATCATAAATAAGAATAAGAAAATAACTGATGCGTTATAATTTCTCTTATATGTTTTATTTCCATCATTCGCTGTGTCTTCTTTTATAGACCCTTTTCTGATAAAGAAACGATAAGCATTCCAAATTAAAAGATATACGATACTTCTTATTACAAATCCAGTAGAATTAATCCACCAAGATTTTCCATCTACAATAGGATCGTAATTTTCACTTGTTGGGTCAAAAGTACCTTCCGCCATCCAAGGGAATAAATGATTTAGATGCATTACCGAAGCAATAACTACAACTATCATTAAAATAGAAACGGGTAATAAGTTACCTGTTATAGCTTCCATTACTCTTAAAATAACAACAGACCACCCCACTTGCGCAACTCTTTGTATTGCATAGAAAGCTAAAACTAATAATGTGATTCCTAATGAAAAGAACAAAGCTACATAAAATGCAGACCAAGGTCTATTTTGTAATTGATGTAAGACATGTTCAGCATGAGAATTATCATCATGAGCACCGTGTCCGCTCATCGTTTTATCTACATTTTCAACGTTTTGATGAACTCCTGATGTATTATGATCAGCTTTAGGAGCTTCTATGGCATGACCATCATTTTGTGATTCTCCATGAGAACCTCCATGACCGTCGTTACTAGAGGCTTCAATTACATGTTTAGCGTCTTCAATGGTCTTTTGAGAACCATTATAAAAACTGAATGCAATTCCTATAACACCAAGAATAATTAGTGCTAATGAGAATGTTTTTAATTTACCTGAGAATTGATACATATCTTTAGTATTCTTTCTGTTTGTAGTTTATTTTAACAAATCTGCTCGTAAAACTTCTACGTATTGCACTATTTGCCAGCGTTCTTTGTACGTTAATTGAGATGAGTGGGAACCCATTAAGTTTTTACCATGAATTATTACATGATAAATACTTCCCTCAGTAATGTCTCTGTCTTTGTAATTAGGAATTCCAGCAAACTTTTCTGAAGTTGCTAAGTATCCTTGTCCATCTCCCTTTTTACCATGACAAGAGGCACAATAAATAGAGTACATTTTCTTACCATTGTCTAGGTTCTTCTCATCTTTATCTAAAGGTGATTTCAACACTGTTTTCGCGTTATCATAACCTTCGATCGTATCAGGAATATCATAAGCAGGAGCTCCACCTCTTGGAATAGTACCAGCAACTGGTTTGCTATTTACAGGTTCTCCTCCTAACCCTTCTGCACTATCAGCATTATAAGGAATAGATTCATACATGTCTGGCATGTATTGTGCTTTTCTTGTTTTATTATCATTACAAGAAACAATACTTGCAAAGATTACTAGAGCGATAATTAATTTAAAATTCTTCATTATCTATATATTAGTGCTTATCTACTATATTAATTTCTACAGCTCCTGTTTTAGCTAACAAAGAAGTTAATGCTTCTTCATTATTATGAACTGGAATTTCCATTAAAAAATGATCATCCGTAGTTCTTGGATCAGGATTTTCTGCATCTTTAAATGGCCAAATTCTACTTCTCATGTAAAACGTAATAACCATTAAATGTGCTGCAAAAAAGACTGTTAGTTCAAACATGATTGGCACGAATGCTGGCATGTTTTCTAACCATGAAAAACTTGGTTTACCACCAATGTCTTGCGGCCAGTCTTCAATCATAATGTAATTTGTCATCCAAATAGCAAAGGCTAAACCTGTAATCCCATAAAAAAAAGCTGTAATAGCTAATCTTGTAGGAGCTAATCCCATTGCTTTGTCTAAACCATGTACTGGAAATGGACAAAATACTTCTTCGATATGATGATGTTCTGCTTTTACAGCTTTTACTGCATCTAACAATACTTCGTCATCTGTATAAAACGCATGAATAACTTTTGATGCTTCCATAATTATCCGTTTAAATTGTTATCAGAATCCTCCTTTTTTACTACTGTATTTGCAACAACAATTGCAGGTTTTGTAGGAATTCCTTGTTCACTTCTCTTCTTATAATATTCACCAGAAGATTTTAATATTGTTTTTACTTCCGCTTGCGCAATTACTGGAAATGTTCTCGCATATAATAAGAATAATACAAAGAAGAATCCTATTGTACCTATAAAGATACCTACATCTACAAACGTTGGTTCAAAACGCCACCATGTTGATGGTAAATGACCTTTACTTAATACAATTGCAATAATATCGAAACGTTCAAACCACATACCAATATTAATTGCGATTGAAATGATAAAAGTAATTGTAAAACTTCTTCTAAATTTCTTAATCCATAATAATTGTGGTGTAATGATATTGAATGTAATTAATGACCAAAAAGCCCAAGCATAAGGTCCTGTTGCAGCACCTACAGATAAATAAGTATAGTTTTCGTATGGTGAACCTGTGTACCATGCAATAAAAAATTCAGTTGCATAAGCTACAGCTACAATTCCACCTGTTAAGATAATTACCATATTCATATACTCTACGTGCATACGTGTAATGTAATCTTCTAGGTTTGTAACTTTTCTCATAATACCTAATAACGTCTGTACCATTGCAAATCCTGAAAAGATTGCTCCAGCTACGAAATAAGGAGGGAAAATTGTTGAGTGCCAACCTGGATTAATTGATGTTGCAAAATCCATTGATACAATTGTATGTACAGAAAGTACTAATGGTGTTGCTAAACCTGCAAGTACCAAAGATACTTCTTCGAAACGTTGCCAATCTTTTGCTCTACCAGACCAACCGAATGATAGTAAAGCGTATATTTTCTTTTGAAAAGGTTTTACTGCTCTATCTCTAATCATTGCAAAATCGGGCAATAAACCTGTCCACCAGAATACTAATGATACAGATAAATATGTTGAAATTGCAAAAACATCCCATAATAGAGGTGAGTTAAAATTAACCCATAATGATCCAAATTGATTAGGAAGCGGTAACACCCAATATGCATTCCATGGACGTCCCATGTGAATAATTGGAAACAATCCTGCTTGAAAAACAGCGAAAATTGTCATTGCTTCCGCAGAACGGTTAATTGCCATTCTCCATTTTTGACGGAATAATAAAAGTACCGCGGAAATTAATGTTCCTGCGTGACCAATACCTACCCACCATACAAAGTTGGTAATATCCCAAGCCCAACCAATGTTCTTGTTTAATCCCCAGACTCCAATACCAGTTCCTACGGTGTAAAAAATACATCCAAATCCCCAAAGCATTGCTGCTAATGAGATATAAAATGCAATGTACCAATTTTTATTTGCAGCCCCTTCTATAGGTTTTGCAATGTCTTCGGTAATATCGTGGTAACTTTTATCACCTAATACTAAAGGTTCCCTTATGGGTGCTTCGTAATGAGACATATTCTGATATCTTAAATTTAAATTACGCTTCGTTTGTGTTTCTTACTTTCACTTGATATATTACATTAGGCTTCGTTTGAAGATAATCTAATACATTGTATGCTCTTTTGTCTTCTGCTAATGCAGCTACTTCGTCTTCTTTATTATTTACATCTCCAAAAACCATAGCTCCTGTAGTACATGCTGAAGAACAAGCTGTTTCAAACTCATTAACATTTACTTTTCTTCCTTCTTTCTTAGCTTTTAGAATCGTTGCTTGTGTCATTTGAATACACATAGAACATTTTTCCATAACTCCTCTAGAACGAACTACAACATCTGGATTTAAAACCATTTTCCCATATTCGTTGTTCATGTTAAAATCGAACTCGTTATTATTAGAATAATTAAACCAGTTAAATCTACGAACTCTATATGGACAGTTGTTTGCACAATATCTTGTACCTACGCATCTGTTGTATGCCATTTGATTCTGACCTTGACGACCATGTGATGTTGCAGCAACAGGACAAACAGTCTCACAAGGAGCATGATTACAGTGTTGACACATCATTGGTTGAAAAGTAACTTCAGGATTTTCTGCTTCAGTTTCTAAAGCTTTATATAAATCTCCACCGCTTAGCCCCATTTCTTTGGCTTCTTCACGAGTTTCAACTTCTGAAGAGTAATATCTATCAATACGCAACCAATGCATATCTCTACCAACTCTAACTTCATTCTTTCCAACAACAGGTACATTGTTCTCTGCATGACATGCTACAACACATGCTCCACAACCTGTACAAGATGTTAAATCTATAGATAAGTTAAAATGATGACCTACTTCTCTGTTATGCTCATCCCATAAATCAATTGTTTTGGCTTCAACTTCTTTATGATCATAAGATACATATGCAGGTTTATTCCAACCATGATGATGATCTTTAGGCGCAACAGTATTGTACTCTTTTAAACTAGCAACTTTTAAAATATCATGACGACCTGCAATTGTTTTTTGTACTTGTGTACAAGCAAATTTATGCGTTCCAACTACTTTTTCTATTGCAACATTATATTGAATGTTATTACCTCCCTTATATAAAGGGTAAGCATTAACACCTACTTGCATCTCTTCTTTTAAACCAAAAGTTTTACCGAAACCTAGCGATAAACCTACAGATCCTTTTGCTTGACCTGGCTGAATCATAACAGGTACTACTACTTCGACACCATTTACGGTCACCTTCGCGTAATCTCCATTAATTGCTCCGTTATCTTTTACAGGGTTAGAGAAACCTAATTCTCTTGCATCTGGAATAGACATGGTTAAATAATTATCCCAAGAAGCTCTTGTAATTGGATCTGGAAATTCTTGTAACCAAGGATTGTTCGCTTGTTTACCATCTCCTAAACCAGTTTTGGTATATAAATTCAACTCCATTGCTGAAACTGATGTACTTTTCTTTAATTTTAATGCAACTTCTTCAATTGAAAGTACTACTGAACCTTCTACAGTTGCTGAAGCTGTTTTATTGAAAAAACCGTTATGTAAAGCTTTATTCCATGAAGAACCTTCTAAAATTTCTGTTGACCAGAAAGACTTTAAATAGTCATAGTAAGAAGTTGAACTTCCAGACCATTTTAAGAACGTATCTTGAATTTGACGTGTTTTGAATAATGGCTGAATTGTTGGTTGAACTAAACCATAATTTCCTTCAGAGAAATTAGTATCTCCCCAAGATTCTAAAAAATGTGGTGCTGGTAATGCATATTCCATTGCATTTACAGTTTCATTATTCTCAACCGACAAAGCAACTTTTAAATCAACTTTATTTAATGCCTCTGTAAATTCAGTAGCATTTGGTAATGTATAAGAAGGATCTATATTCACTGTTAATATACCTCCCACTTTTCCAGACTTCATATCTGAAACTACATTTTGAACTTCATCAAAATTTCCTTGACGAATATTTAATGAATTATTGATGTCTAATATCTCACTATTTAAGGCTTTATTAATCGCTAAAGATATTAATTGTGCATTCACATCATTAATACCAGTCATCACAACTCCTTTAGAGCCTGATTTTAGTAAACTTTTAGCAATTTTTTGAATTTCAACATCTAGTGGAGTTGCTTTTGAAGCGACACCATGCTTTGTAATTGCATTGTATAAGTTTAATAAAGCAAAAACAACATCAGATGGTTTTGCAACCATACGTTTATCTGCATTTGCTCCTGTAAGAGACATATTACTTTCTACTTGAACATGGTAAGACATTTTACCTGTTTCAGGTTTTCTACCAGCAATAAATGCTTTTTCAAAACCTCCATGGAAATCTCCAAGAAAATCTGCACCAAAAGAGACAATTGTTTCTGCATTTTCTAACTTATAATTCGGTAAAGCTCTTCTACCATACATCGTTTTAAATGCATCTGCTGCTGCTGCTTCAGATATCGCGTCATAAATAACGTGTTTTGCATTTGGGTATGTAGCTAAAAACTCACCAACTACTTTATCTGTTGATGGGCTTGCCATTGTTCCTGTTAATAGAACAACTTGCTTACCAGCTTCTTTTAATTCATTTAATTTTTGTCCTATTTCCTTGTCTGCATTATCCCAAGAAATAGCAGAACCTCCTTTAGTAGGTTCTTTTAAACGTAATTTTTCATCATATAAAGAAAGAACAGCTGCTTGAACTCTTGCGCTTGTTGTTCCGTTTGCTTCTTTATTTGGCATTATCTGAATTGGACGACCCTCTCGAGTTTTAACCAATACATTTGCAAAATCGTAACCATCTGCCATTGTAGTAGCATACCAGTCTGCAACACCTGCAATAATATCATTTGGTTTTACAACGTATGGAATCGATTTAATAACCGGTCCTTCACAAGCTGCTAATGAAGCTGCCGCTGTTGTAAAGCCAACATACTTCAAAAAATCTCTACGTGAAGTAGAAGAATTCTCAAGTGTTTCTTTATCACCTAAAAAATCATCTGTAGGTATACTATCTACAAATTCATTTTTACCCAGCGTTTCAACAACAGAACTACCTTTTAGTTCTTCAACACTTTTCCAGTATTTTTTGTTTGAAGCCATTTATACTTTTTTATTTAATGATTGAAAGATTTAAAAATTGAAAAACTACAACTTTATACCTCTTTTAATTTTGAATCTTTTATTTCTTTAACTAGTAATGACATTTACCACACTCCAAACCACCTAACTGAGAAATAGTAACTTTTTCTACTCCGTACTTCTTAGCTAATTGATCGTGGATTTTAGCATAATACTCATTACCTTTTAAATCTACATTTGTTTCCCTATGACAATCGATACACCAACCCATTGTTAGTGGAGAATATTGATACATCTCATCCATTTCTTCAACAGGGCCATGACATTTCTGACATTTAACACCTGCAACAGTTACGTGTTGAGAGTGATTGTAATATGCAAAATCTGGTAAATTATGAATACGAATCCATTTTACTGGTTTCTCTTCACCTGTATAAACTAATTCGTCTGGATCCCAACCTGCAGCATCATACACTTTAGCTATCTCTTGATCTAATTGTGCCTTACCATACGTTTGACCGTTCCATTCAATCTCTGTTCCTTCCGCTACTTCTGAAATTGCTTTATGACAATTCATACAAACATTTACTGAAGGTATACCAGAGTGCTTACTATGTTTTGCTGAAGAATGACAATATTGACAATCGATTTTATTATCTCCAGCGTGAATTTTGTGCGAGAATGCGATTGGCTGAATCGGTTGATAACCTTGATCCACACCTACAGTAAACAAAGTTCCAAAAAGTAGATAAGCACCAACTAACAATAAAAATATTGTCCCTAAAACTTTTAAGAAAGTGTTGTTCTTTACACCTACCCATAACTCCTGAAGATCTCTTCTTAAGTTTGATTGAACATTTGGCTTCTTATTACCCTTCAACTCACTTACTTGTTTCAACAAGCTAGCAATCATTAAAAAAGCAACTACAATAGCTGCAGCTAATAAATAAATTAACCAATCTGGAGCGCCACTTTTCTCTAACACTTGACCACCAACAACAACCTCACCAGCTGCTGGAGCTTTTTTAATTTCACCAACAGTTGTATAATACAAAACATCATCTATATTTTTATCTGTTAGTTGCGGAAATGCATTCATAGCTGTTGCGCTATACTGTGCAGCTTCCGCCGCATCTGCATCTACCTTTTGAAATTCGGCGTTATTTTTTATCCAAGATTTTAACCAAGAATTCTCTCTACGCTCTTCTACGCCTCCCAAGGCTGGCCCAACCAATTTCTTATCTAACTTGTGACATGAAGCACATAAAGATTTAAATAGTTTTTTTCCTTCTTTTTGGCGAATTTCATCTACATCTTGAGAATAAGAAGAAATGCTAAACGCAAAAAATAAAAGTAATGTAAGACTTTTTAGAAGTACAGAGGTTAGTCTACTATGCAATGCTACACTTTTCATATATACAAACTATAATTTTAGTATTGTGTCTAAATTCGTTCAAAAAAACATGTTTTGAACAGTTCTACAAAAGTACTACATATTGCTAAATTTTAAAAAGCTAATAGAATGTTAAATATCAATTTATAATAATTCTAAATAAGATAAAGACTCAATTTATTCTTTAGCAAGTCGTTATTTTTGCAGAAACATTTTAGATTATGAAAAATACATTGTTTTTAAGGATATTTTTGTTCTGTTTATTCACAAGTATTGGGACTTTAAAAGCTCAAAACACAACAAACAAGAGTGAAAAGGTGGAAAATATACTAGAGAAAAAGAGAAATTACAACAAATCTAATGGCTTTGGATACAACATTCAAATCTATTATGGTAATGAAACAACTGCTAAAAGTAAGAACGCTAAGTTTAAGATATTATACCCTAGAGTTAATACTAAATTAGTTTACAATAATCCTGAATGGAAAGTACAAGTTGGAAATTATAAAACTAAGCTTGAAGCTGATAGAGCCAATTTACTATTTAAAAAAGAGTTCTCTGGAACTATTGTAATTCCCATGGAAAAACAGTAATAGTTAGTAGCTAAACATATTCAACAAGAGTGAAAAGTCAATTTAAAAAAAATATAACTAGATATGTTGAATTTAATGATGTAGAAATAGACGAAATATTTTCAAAATTAACTCAAAAAACTTTTAGTAAAAAAGATTATCTACTCAAGGAAAGACAAGTCTGTAAAAGTAATTATTTTATCATATCAGGTTTAGTTCGTTCATTTTATGTTGACGATAAGGGAAGTGAAAAAATAACTCAATTTGCACTTGAAAACTGGTGGGTAACGAATATGGAGAGTTACATAAAAAAAATACCGTCATATGTATCTATCCAAGCAATTGAGAAAACAACAGTTCTTATTTTTGAAAAAGAAGAATTAGATAAACTCTTTATAACGATACCAAAGCTTGAAAGATATTTCAGAATAATTATCGAAAATATGTTAATTGCGATACAACGTAGGAATGACATATATCTACAAATGAAGAGTAAAGATAGATATGATGATTTGATAAGTAACTTCCCTGCTTTTGCTCAAAGAGTTCCACAGTACATGATTGCCTCATATTTAGAGATTACACCCGAATACTTAAGTGAATTGAGAAGAAAGTAACTTTCTCATGTTTCTTAAGACACCTTAAGTATTAGGTATAAGGTAGATGATAAATTTGTACCATAAATTAATTATTAAAACAATAATATTATGGAACGAATATCGTATCAAGAAGTACCTACAGAAATATTTGAAAAATTAAGAGCAATTGAAGATTACTTGCACAGTTCAACTTTAGGAATGCCATTACTTGAGTTATTAAGGTTAAGAGTTGCACAAATAAATGGTTGCGCATATTGTGTAGATATGCACTACAAAGAACTAAAACATGCAAATGAAACAGAATTACGAATGGCTTCTTTATGTCTTTGGAAAGAAACATCCTATTTTTCAGATAAGGAAAGAGCAGTTTTACAGTTAGCAGAAAAACTAACTAAACTTAATAGCGAACCTATTACGGAAAGCATTTATAAATCACTTTTTGAATTCTTTTCAAAGTCTGAAGTTTG
Organism: Polaribacter sp. ALD11; assembly: GCF_002831685.1. Lineage (NCBI taxonomy): Bacteria > Pseudomonadati > Bacteroidota > Flavobacteriia > Flavobacteriales > Flavobacteriaceae > Polaribacter > Polaribacter sp. ALD11. The sequence goes on from NZ_CP025119.1 coordinate 2,002,708, forward strand.
CAACTTAGCACTAGCAATTGCCCAAATAAACACTTGGACAAGGTTGATGATAACTTTTCAATTTACACCAGGAAACTATAAAGTAAGCAGATAATTATAATGTAAACAAAAGACAGATAAAGACTAAAATTAACCTTGTGATGTCTTTGTTTATAAATTTGTCACTCTTAGTACACAAGATATTAAGCTTATCAAATAAGCTAAAATAACAACACAAAAAAGCCGAAATTCATAAGAATTTCGGCTTTTACTTTATATAAAAAATTAGTTTATTTCAATTTCTTTTTAACTGCTACTTCTTTGTAAGCTTCTATTAAATCTCCTTCTACAATATCATTGTAGTTCTTAATTTGAACCCCACAATCATATCCTTTGGCAACTTCTTTTACATCGTCTTTAAATCGCTTTAAAGCTGTAAGAGTACCATCATGAACTACAATACCATCTCTAATAATTCTAATTTGAGAATCTCTAAAGATTTTACCAGACATTACCATACAACCTGCAATATTACCAACTTTAGAGATTTTGTAAACTTCTCTAATTTCAACATTACCCGTAACCTCTTCTTTCATTTCAGGAGATAACATTCCTTCCATTGCATCTTTAAGGTCATTAATTGCATCATAAATAATAGAGTATGTTCTAATATCTACTTCTTCTCTATCTGCTACTACTCTTGCATTTCCTTGTGGTCTTACATTAAATCCAACAATAATTGCATCTGAAGCTGTTGCTAATAACACATCACTTTCTGTAATGGCTCCAACACCTTTATGTAAGATATTAACTTGAATTTCTTCTGTAGATAATTTTTGGAAAGAATCTGTTAATGCTTCTACAGAACCATCTACATCTCCTTTTAAAATAATGTTTAATTCTTTAAAGTCTCCTAACGCAATTCTACGCCCAATTTCTGCTAACGTTAAAGTTTTTTGAGTTCTTACAGATTGTTCACGTTGTAATTGAGATCTTTTTGAAGCAATTTGTTTCGCTTCTCTTTCATCATCAAAAACTACAAACTTGTCTCCAGCTTGTGGCGCTCCGTCTAAACCTAAAATAGATACAGGTGTTGATGGTCCAGCAACTTTTAAGTTGTTTCCTTGATCATCAAACATTGCTCTTACTTTACCACTGTGTTTACCTGCCAATAAGTAATCTCCAATTTTTAAAGTTCCTGCTTGTACTAATATTGTAGAGACATATCCTCTACCTTTATCTAATAAAGCTTCTACAACTGCTCCAACTGCATTTTTATTAGGATTGGCTTTTAATTCTAAAATCTCAGCTTCTAATAAAACTTTTTCTAATAATTCTGGAACACCTGTTCCAACCTTTGCTGAAATATCTTGCGATTGAATGCTTCCACCCCATTCTTCAATTAATAAGTTCATTGAAGATAATTGAGTTTTCACGTTGTCTGGGTTCGCATTTGGTTTATCAATCTTATTGATTGCAAATATAATAGGAACTCCTGCTGCTTGTGCATGAGAAATTGCCTCTTTTGTTTGTGGCATTACATCATCATCTGCTGCAACTACAATAATAACTAAATCTGTTACTTGAGCACCACGTGCACGCATTGCCGTAAAGGCTTCGTGACCTGGTGTATCTAAGAAAGCAATTTTTTGATCGCCTACATTTACAGAATACGCACCAATATGTTGTGTAATTCCTCCACTTTCACCTTCAATTACATTTGCTTTTCTAATATAATCTAATAAAGAAGTTTTACCATGATCTACGTGACCCATTACAGTAATAATTGGCGCACGAGTTTCTAAATCTTCTGGTTTGTCTATAACTTCTTCGATAGATTCTTCTACTTCCGCTCCTACAAATTCTACTTTATGATTAAATTCTTCAGCAACAATAACTAATGTTTCTGCATCTAAACGCTGATTCATTGTTACCATCATTCCTAAAGACATACATGCAGAAATAATATTTGTTACAGGAACATCCATCATTGTTGCAACCTCACTTACAGTAACAAACTCTGTTACTTTTAAGATCTTATTGTCTAATGCTTGTGCTTCTAATTCTGCATCAGAATGTTCTCTACGAGCATCTCTTTTATTTCTTCTATATTTTGCACCTTTTCCTTTAGATGATTTTCCTTGAAGCTTTTCTAAGGTTTCTCTTACTTGCTTCTGAATATCTGCCTCTGTAGGTTCTTCTTTCTTAACGTTTGCTGCTGGTCTTACGTTTCCTCTTCCTTTATTGTAAGGACCTCTACCGTTTCCAGCTCTACTATTTGGAGCTCTGTTTGCTGTTCTGCTTCCAGGAGCACCCACTTTAGTTACAATACGCTTTCTTTTCTTTCGAGGATCTGAAGCTGCATCTTTTTTAGGTTCTGGTTTTTTCTTTTTAGGTTTTTCAAATTGCTTTAAATCAATCTTTTTACCTGTAAAGTTTGGTCCGTCTAACTTCTTATATTGAGTTTTGATAGCTTCTGCATTTTCTGCAGTAATTTCTTCTACCTTTTCTGTAGATTTAGAAACCTCTTTTCTACCATCAACTTTCTTATCTACTTTAGAAGCTTCCTTTTCTACTAAAGAAATTGGCTTTTCTACCTTAATTTCTTTAAAAACAGGCTTTTCTGCTTTAACCACAGGAGCTTCAACAACAGGTTCTTTTGGCGCTTCAACTTTCGACGCTTCAACTTTTGGTGTTTCGACTTTTGGTGTTTCGACTATTGGGGCTTCAACTTTTGCTTCTATCTCTTTTACCACCTCTTTCTTAGGAGCTGGCTTACCGATATTATCAATATCTATTTTCCCTACAGTTTTAAACTCTAGTTTTTTGGCTTTAGCTTTAAGAACTTCTTCTTTTTTAGCGTCTTCTGCTCTTTTACTCTCTTGCTTAGCTTCTAGTTCTGCACGAATAGCTTCTTTTTCTTTTCGCTTTTCCTCACCAACTTCCTTAGATGCAGCTTTTTTGCTAGCATCTGTTTGGAAACCATCTAGCAGTACTTGATAGACGTCACCAGAAATTTTAGTAGTAGGTCTAGATTCTATTTCATGACCTTTATCTGCTAAATATTCTACTGCTCTATCTAGAGAAATATTTAATTCTCTTAAAACCTTATTAAGCCTCGTTGTTTTGCCTTCAGACATATATTATTTTTTAGCCTTTAATTTTGTAAAAATATACTTTTTTACGATTACTCTTTAATTATAAACTACTCTTCGAATTCTTCTTTCAAAATTCTTTGAACATCTAAAATAGTTTCTTCTTCTAAATCGGTTCTCTTAACCAACTCTTCTACACTAGCTTCTAATACACTTCTAGCTGTATCTAGACCAATGTTTTTAAATTCTTTAATAACCCAAGGTTCGATTTCATCACCAAATTCTGTTAATTCTACGTCTTCTTCTTCTAGACCTTCTCTCTTAACATCTATTTCGTAACCTGTTAATTCACTCGCTAAACGAATGTTAACACCACCTCTACCAATTGCTTTAGAAACTTCTTCTGGTTTTAAAAGTACGCTTACACGTCCTTTTTTACCATTCCTTTCTTCTTCATACATTTCAATTTCCATTGAAGTCACTTTTGCAGGACTTAATGCTCTTGAAATAAACAATTGTTCGTTTTTAGTGTAATTGATAACATCAATATTTTCATTACCTAGCTCACGAACTATACCATGAATTCTTGATCCTTTTACACCAACACAAGCTCCAACAGGGTCTATTCTATCATCATAAGAATCTACCGCTACTTTTGCTTTTTCACCTGGTATTCTTGCAACTCTCTCTACAGTAATTAAACCATCGAAAACTTCAGGAATTTCTTGTTCAAACAATTTATTTAAAAACGCTGGGGCTGTTCTTGATAAAATAATTGCTGGTTTATTTCCTCTTAACTCTACCGTTTTTATAACACCTCTTACAGAATCTCCTTTTCTGAAAAAATCTGAACGAATTTGCTCACTTTTTGGCAATACAATTTCGTTACCATCATCATCTAATAAAATAATTGCATTATGGCGTATATGATGCACTTCTGCACTGTATAATTCGCCTTCTAATTCTTTGAAATGCTTAAATATGTTTGTGCTATCGTGTTCGTAAATTTTTGAAATTAAGTTTTGACGCAATGCTAAAATAGCTCTTCTTCCTAAATCAATCAATTTCACCTCTTCAGAAACATCTTCACCAATTTCAAAATCTGGCTCAATTAATCTTGCTTCTGCTAGTTCAATTTCTTCATTATCATCCTCAGAAAAACCATCTGCAACAACAACTCTATTTCTCCAAATTTCTAAATCTCCTTTATCTGGGTTAATAATAATATCAAAATTATCATCTGAACCAAACTTACGTTTTAAAGTAGCTCTAAATACTTCTTCTAAAATAGACATTAATGTTACTCTGTCTATACTCTTATTATCTTTAAATTCTGAAAACGAATCAATTAATGCTATATTCTCCATTACATTTTTTGCTTAAAATACAATTTTCACTTTTGCTTCTTTAATCTCCTTATACTCTAAAGTTGCTGTTTTATCTACAGTAACCTTTCCTTTACCAATTGGCTTAGGCTCTCTTGCCTTCCACTGTAAGATAATTTTATCTTCATCCGCTGCTATTAAAGTACCTTCTAATTCTTCTTCTGCAGTTTTTACTTTAAGAGTTCTATTAATATTCTTAATATATTGCCTTTTCACCTTTAATGGATGTGCAATATCTGGTGTTGTAACTTCTAAAGAGTAATCTTCTACTTCTTTATCTAAATTACCGTCTACATTTCGACTAATGCGGATACATTCGCTTAAAGGAACACCATTATCTCCATCTACAACAACTTGAATTTTGTTGTTTTCAGATATTGAAAATTCTATAAGATACAATGACTCGTTAAGTGCCAATGCTTCGTCTACTAAGTCTTTAACTGTTGTTTGATTCATATTAAACCTTAAAATAAAGTATAAAAAGAGGGGACTTTTAAGTCCCCTTCCTCCCTCATTTACTATAAATTTCGGTGCAAATATACGAATTGTTTATGATTTACCAAACCAAGCTCTAATTCATTATTTTTTTGTAACTTTATGTAGACTAAATATTTTAACTTAAAATTCTGACTTATGAAAAAAATTCTTGTTCCAATCGACTTTTCTAAACCGTCTGAATACGCTGCTAAAATGGCTGCTAAAATTGCAAAAAAAACCAATGCTACTGTGTATCTTATACATTTGATAGAACTTCCTTCTGGAGTTATAGATATGGGTTCTGGCAGTAAATTTAGCATCCCAGAAAGTATGTTGTATTTAAGAAAAACACGTGAAAAAGTTTTAGAATTTAAAAAAAGTTTTTTTTCTGAAGATATTATTGTTGAATATTTTATAAAATTGAACAACCCGTTTGAAGGTATAAAAAAATATGCCGAGAAAATTAATGCAGATTTGATAATTATGGGATCTAAAGGACATTCTGAATTTGAAGAAATTATGATTGGTTCTAACACAGAAAAAATGGTAAGAAGCTCTAAGACTCCAGTTATCATAGTAAAAATAGACGACAAAAAACTCAAATTAAACAACTTAGTTTTTGCTTCTAACTTCAAAAAAGAGAATAAAGAAGTTTTTAGAAAATTCCTAGATTTTGCTAATGCTTTTGATAGTAAAATTCTTTTATTAAAGATAAATACACCCGCTAGATTCGAGAGTACTTTTGATGCAAAACAAAAAGTAAAAGATTTTATAAAAGAATACAACTTACCAAAATATTCTATAAATATTTACAGCGATACTTCTGTAGAAAAAGGTATTTTAAACTTCTCTAGAGAGAAAAAAGCAGATCTAATTGCATTGAGCACGCATGGTAGAAGTGGCATATCTCACTTATTTACAGGAAGTGTTACCAAAAATTTATCTAAAAAAGCTTTAAAACCAATGTTTACAGTAAGGGTTTAAAGTCTTAACCACCTTGCTTAAAAGCCATTAATCTAAATTATTAAAAGAATTAAAACAACATCATGTCTGCTTTTAAGTTGTACATAAACTTAATAATATGAAAAAGATAATTTTACTATTAGCGCCAATTTTAATTTCTACACTTGGATTTTCTCAAAATAAAATTGGTGGAAATGACCCAATTACAGGAATTGATATAATTATTAAAGAAGACCCAGGAAGTCAACGGACAGTGAATGCTGAAAACAATCCTTTAATTACTGAAATTAACAAGCTTGAATTCGAGTACTTAAATATGAAAGCAAGAGAAATTCAATATGGTTTTGCAAATCAAGACGTATCTAAATTGAAAACAAAAAATGAAGTTTTGAAGGCATATATTGCTTACATTCAAAAAGCTATTAAGTCGGACAAACAGTTAATGAAAAAAAAATATGGTGATGGTGACCTTTTAAAACATTTTTCGATTCCTAGAGCCAAGTTCAAAAATACAGGAGCTACAAAATTGGAACATAAAAAAGTTGACGCACATAAAAAGAAGCAGTAAATTATTCATCATACAGAAAATATAAGCATTAACACAGGATTGGCAAAATCAATGCTTTCAGACTTAAACAAAGATTGTTATTTGTTTTATAACGTATTATTTTCCTTCGGAAGACCATCCCATACAAAACTTCGCTTTTTCAGGTACAACAGCATTCATAAAAACTAAAAAACCTCCAAAATGGAGGTTTTTTAGTTTTATAAATAATATTTCTAACTTTACTACAAAATATAATCTGTACTAATAAAATTAGAAGTCTTTTTGTCTAATAATTCTTGTAAAATGGCATTGTTATAATCGGTATCTTTAGCTGCCAAAAAGGTTCTAATAGAGAAAGAACGCAAAGCATCATGCACACTTAGAGTAGCCACTGCAGAATCTTTTCTTCCTGTAAACGGATACACATCTGGCCCACGTTGCGCAGCACTATTTAAGTTTACTCTACAAACCAAGTTTACAAGTGTATCAATTAAAGGCGCTAAGGTTTTCACATCACTACCAAAAACACTTACTTGCTGTCCGTAATTAGAGGCCGCCATATCATCTAAAGGCTCTTGAATGTCTTTAAACGAAACTATTGGTGTTACTGGACCAAATTGTTCCTCTTCAAAAACTCTAGAATCTTTAGAAACCGGATATAAAACTGCTGGAAAAATATAATTTTCTGACGTTTCTCCTCCTTTTTTATTAATAACTTCCGCTCCCTTTTCAGTAGCGTCGTCAATTAATTCTTGAATGTATGCTAATTTCCCTGGTTCTGGTAATGGTGTTAATTTCACACCGTCTTCCCAAGGGTTTCCAAATTTTAGTGCATCAACTTTTGCTGCAAAACGTTTATTAAATTCAGCTACAACATCTTCGTGAACGTATAATATTTTTAAAGCCGTACAACGTTGTCCGTTAAAAGACATTGCACCAGCTAGACATTCATTAATTGCTAAGTCTAAATCTGCATCTGGCAAAACAATTCCTGGGTTTTTAGCCTCTAAACCTAAAACTAAACGCAATCTATTTTTCTGCGGATGATTTGCTTGAATTGCATTTGCAGATTTACTGTTTCCTATCAACGCTAAAACATCAACTTTACCCGTTTTCATAATTGGTGTTGCTAAAGTTCTTCCTCTACCATAAATGATATTTACAACACCAGCAGGAAAGCTAGTTTGAAACGCTTCTAGTAATGGTGTTAATAATAAAACACCGTGTTTTGCTGGCTTAAAAACAGTTGTATTCCCCATAATTAAAGCAGGAATTAACAACGCAAAAGTTTCATTTAAAGGATAATTATAGGGTCCTAAACACAAAACAACTCCTAAAGGACCTCTTCTAATGTGCGCATGAACTCCACTGTTTTTTTCAAACTTAGCAGAATCTCTGTCCATTTGCTTGTAATCCTCAATGGTGTCGTAAATATATTCAATTGTTCTATCGAATTCTTTCTCTGAGTCTGACAAAGCTTTACCAATTTCCCACATCAGTAATTTTACAATCTCTTCCCTTTTGGTTTTCATTTGTACCACAAACTTCTCCATTGCAGCAATTCTACCTTCAACTTTCATCGTTGGCCATAAACCTTGCCCTCTACCATAAGCTTTAGATGCTGCATTTAAAGCTTCAATAGCTTCACTTTCTGTTAAATTAGGAACCGTACCTAACAAGGTTGGCTTATATTCTTTAGTTGATGAAATTGTTGAATAAACTTGAGCGTTTTCACCTTTCCACTCTTTTAATTCTCCATCAACTAAATACGTATTTTGGTTAACAAGTGAAGTAATTTTATATTCGTTCGGAATTTCTTTAAATGTATTCTTCATAAATTGATTTTTATAATGGAGCATGCTTCATTGCTTAAAAGTTAATAAACTATTAGGTCATTCTCTACCCATCAAAATTAACTAAAAATAAACATAAAACACGGTGTTTCTATCTTAAAAAACGAAAAGGTTTTCGAGTTTTACGTATAGACAAGGGGTTTAAACCCTTATATTCTATATTACACCAAAAACTCAAACAATACTGGTTTGTCATTTAAATATTCTCCGTAGAAATTTCGATCTTTCATTCTTTTAATTAATGGCGCTAAATCTTTTGATGATTTTAATTCCAAACCAACTACTGCTGCTCCATTCTCTCGATTTGTTTTTTTTGCGTATTCAAAATGAGTGATATCATCATTCGGTCCTAATATTTCTGCTACAAACTCCTTTAAAGCACCTGCTCTTTGTGGAAACTTTATAATAAAGTAGTGTTTTAAATTTGCATACAATAAAGCACGCTCTTTAATTTCCGCAGTTCTTGTAATGTCATTATTACTTCCACTAACTACACAAACCACATTTTTTCCTTTAATTTCATCAGCAAAAAAATCTAACGCAGCAATACTTAAAGCTCCTGCAGGCTCTACAACTATTGCATCTTTATTGTATAAATCTAAAATGGTCTGACAAATTTTACCTTCTGGAACTGTTATTACCGCTGTTAAGTTTTGCTGACAAATAGCAAAATTTAAATCTCCTACCTTCTTAACAGCTGCACCATCTACAAAAGAATCTATTTTTTCTAAAGTTGTATTTTTTTTATTTTTGATGGATACTTGCATAGAAGCCGCTCCTTCTGGCTCTACACCAATTATTTTTGTTTCTGGTGATAAGTATTTAAAAACCGATGACAATCCTGCAGACAAACCACCACCGCCAATAGGCACAAAAACATAATCTATTTTCTCTTCTGTTTGATTTAGGATTTCTAGACCAACTGTTGCTTGCCCTTCAATTACTTTTTCGTCATTAAAAGGATGAATAAAAGTTTTTTCTTTTGCATTACATTCTAATGTTGCAGCATTAAAAGCATCATCAAAAGTATCACCTTCAATAACCACATCAATATAATCTTCACCAAACATTTTTACTTGGTCAATTTTCTGATTTGGTGTTGGCGAAGGCATAAAGATAGTTCCTTTTATTTGTAATAATTTACAAGACAACGCAACACCTTGCGCATGATTTCCTGCACTTGCACAAACAATTCCTCGCTGTTTTTCATCAACATTTAAAGAAGACATTTTATTATATGCTCCTCTAATTTTGTAAGAACGCACTACTTGCAAGTCTTCTCTCTTGAACAAAATATTTGCGGATAGCTCTTTTGATAGGTTGAAGTTTTTACTTAAAGGTGTTTCAGAAATAACATTTTTTAAGTTTTTAGAAGCCGCTTTTACATCTTCTAAACTTGGGTAATAATTTTGTTTTATTTGCATTGTTTGAATATAAAATAAAACCTGCCAGGGTTTGAAATCTGACAGGTTTTTTAGAGTAATTAAACTTTATTAATTATGCCGATTTTATCACTTTCATTGCTGTCATAGATGCTCTTAATCTTGCACCAACTTTTTCTACAGGATGATTTCTAATAATCGCATTAATTCTAATTAATTCTTGATTATCAACATCATTAGAATCTGTAAATTTCTTCCCAATAACATCTGTTTTTATGTTCTTCATAAAATCTGTTAATAAAGGTTTACAAGCATGGTCAAATAAATAACAACCATATTCTGCAGTATCAGAAATTACACGATTCATTTCATATAATTTTTTACGCGCAATGGTGTTTGCTATTAATGGTGTCTCATGTAAAGATTCATAATATGCAGAAGCCGCTATAATTCCTGAATCTGTCATTGCTTCAAAAGCCAATTCTACACCAGCTCTTACAAAAGCAACTAATAAAGTTCCGTGGTCGAAATATTCTTGTTCAGAAATTTCTTGTTCTGTAATCTGTTGTTTTTCAAACGCAGTATCTCCTGTTGCAGCTCTCCAAGTTAATAAGTTTTTATCATCATTTGCCCAATCTTCCATCATGGTTTTAGAGAAATGACCTGTCATAATATCATCCATGTGTTTTTGAAACAACGGACGCATAATTTCTTTTAATTCTTCAGAAATTCTAAAAGCTTCTACTTTTGCAGGATTAGACAATCTGTCCATCATGTTCGTTATTCCACCGTGCTTTAAAGCTTCTGTTACCGTTTCCCAACCATATTGAATTAATTTAGCCGCATAACTTGGTTCAATTCCTTCCGCTACCATTTTATCAAAAGACAAAATTGCACCTGTTTGTAACAAACCACATAAAATAGTTTGTTCTCCCATTAAATCGGACTTTACCTCTGCAACAAAAGAAGATTCTAAAACTCCTGCTCTGTTACCTCCAGTTGCAACTGCATATGCTTTTGCTTGTGCCCAACCTTTTCCTTCTGGGTCATTTTCTGGGTGAACTGCCGTTAATGTTGGCACACCAAACCCTCTTTTATATTCTTCTCTAACCTCAGAACCTGGGCATTTTGGTGCCACCATAATTACGGTTAAATCTTTACGAATTTGCATTCCTTCTTCAACAATATTAAAACCATGAGAATAAGATAATGTTGCTCCTTTCTTCATTAAAGGCATTACTGTTTTTACAACATTTGTGTGCTGTTTATCTGGCGTTAAATTGATTACCAAATCTGCACTTGGCAATAATTCTTCATAAGTTCCCACTGTAAATCCGTTTGAAGAAGCATTTAAAAACGACTCCCTTTTTTGATCTATTGCTGCTTGTCTTAATGCATAAGAAATATCTAACCCAGAATCTCTCATATTTAAACCTTGGTTTAGACCTTGAGCTCCACAACCTACAATAACAATTTTCTTCCCTTTCAATGCGCTTACACCGTCTTCAAATTCTGAAGCATCCATAAAACGACATTTACCTAATTGTTCTAATTTTTCTCTTAATGTTAATGTGTTAAAATAATTTGACATTTTTTTGTATTTAGTTGTTGTATGTTTCTAACATTGTTGATATTTTCATTTCTTCTTTGGTAACAGAAATACGACCAGAACGTGTAAATTGCATAATTCCAAAGTTACTTAATTCTCTATAAAGCAATTCTATTTCTTCTTTTTTGCCTGATTTTTCAATCACAAAAAATTCTTTATTTACGGTAACTATTCTTGCGTTACTCTCTTTAATTATATTCTGAATTTCGCGTTCATCAAAAAGTAAATCTGATCTCATTTTAAAAATACAAGATTCTTGATAAATTATTTCATTATCATTATGATAATACGCTTTTATAACCTCTACTTGCTTTTCTACCTGACCAATAATTTTTTTAATATTTTCTTCGGTCATATTTATCACAATAGTAAATCTAGAAACGCCTTCAATTTCTGATGGAGACGTATTTAAACTCTCTATATTAATGTGTCTTCTTTGGAAAATTGCCGATATTCTATTCAACAATCCAATATTATTTTCAGTATAAACTGATATGGTATATAATTGTTTTTCTGTACTCATTTTTTAAAGGATATTAGAAGAAATATAATATTTACTCTTAGTTCTCTACTCAATTTTCTTCTTTTACTCCAATCGAACATCAGAAACACTTGCGCCTGAAGGAATCATTGGAAATACATTATTTTCTTTTTCTACACAAACTTCTAAGAAATAAGCTTCTTTACTAGCCATCATTTCTGCAACTGCAGCTGCTAATTCTTCTCGTTTTGTAACTTTTTTAGCTTTTATATAATAGCCTTCTGCGATTGCTACAAAATTAGGATTCACCATTTCTGTAGACGCATATCTTTTATCAAAGAATAACTGTTGCCACTGACGTACCATTCCTAAGAATTCATTGTTTAAAACAACAATTTTTACAGCTGCCTTTTGCTGAAAAACGGTTCCTAATTCTTGAATGGTCATTTGATAACCACCATCACCAGAAATAGAAACTACTTCACGTTCTGGAGCCGCCATTTTTGCACCAATTGCTGCAGGCAAACCAAACCCCATTGTTCCTAATCCGCCAGAAGTAATATTACTTTTTGTTTTATTGAATTGAGCATATCGACAAGCAATCATTTGATGTTGACCAACATCAGTAACTATTGCAGCTTCACCTTTACTCTGTATATTAATTTCATTTACAACCTCACCCATTGTTAAACCTCCTTTGGTTGGGTGAATGTCATCTTTAATTACTTTTTCATATTCAATAGCATACAAATCTTTAAATCTTTGATGCCATTCTGAATGTGTGTTTTCATCTAATAAAGGTAGCAACAAGTCTAAACTTGCTTTTGCATCCCCTAAAACAGCAATAGCTGTTTTTACATTTTTATCTATTTCTGAAGGATCAATTTCAAAGTGAATTACTTTTGCTTGTTTTGCATATTTGTTTAAATCTCCAGTAACACGATCATCAAAACGCATTCCTATTGCAATTAAAACATCACATTCATTGGTTAAGATATTTGGTGCATAATTACCATGCATACCAACCATACCAACATTTAATGGGTGAGAAGTTGGTATTGCAGACGCTCCTAAAATTGTCCATGCAGCAGGAATTCCTGCTTTTTCTACAACTGCTTTAAAAGCTTCTTCAGCTTCACTCAAAATAACTCCCTGACCCCAAACAATCATTGGTTTTTTTGCTGCATTTATAATTTTTGCTGCAGCTTCAACCGATTTTACATCCGTTTTAGGTACTGGGTTATAACTTCGTACTTTTGTACATTTTTCATACGAAAAGTCGAATTCTTCGAATTGAGCATCTTTTGTGATGTCTACTAAAACAGGTCCTGGTCTTCCACTTCTTGCAATGTAAAATGCTTTTGCTATTACCGCAGGAATGTCTGATGCTTTCGTAACTTGACAATTCCATTTTGTAACTGGCGTAGAAATACCAACAATATCTGTTTCCTGAAAAGCATCACTACCCAATAAATGAGATGCTACTTGACCAGTAATACAAACCATTGGCGTAGAATCTATTTGTGCATCTGCAATACCTGTAATTAAATTGGTTGCTCCAGGGCCAGAAGTTGCAATTGCGACTCCTACTTTACCTGAAATTCTTGCAAAACCCTGCGCAGAATGTGTTGCACCTTGCTCGTGACGAGATAAAACATGATGAATTTTATCTTGATATTTATATAACTCGTCATAAACTGGCATAATTGCTCCACCAGGATATCCGTAAATTATTTTTACATCTTCGGCGATTAAACACCTTACTATTGCTTCGCTACCAGAAATCCTTTCTGTAACGTTGGTTGTTTTTTGTGTTTTTTTTATGGTTTGTGTTTCCATATTATCTTCTTATTTAGATGAGAGAGAGAAGAGAATAAATATTCTATTCTCTTTTCTTGATTCTTTAATACTACAAATCGGTAACACATCCTTTAGATGCTGATGCTACCGTTTTTGCATATTTGTATAAAATTCCTTTTGTGTGCTTTAATGGAGGTGCAATCCATTTTAATTTTCTTTCTGCAATTTCTTCATCAGAAATTAAAACATTTATAGAATTATCTTCTGCACTAATTCTAATTTTATCACCTGTTTCTAGAATCCCTATTGTTCCGCCAGATTGTGCTTCTGGTGTAATATGTCCAACCACAAAACCATGCGTACCTCCAGAAAAACGACCATCTGTAATTAAAGCGACAGACTTTCCTAAACCTGCTCCCATAATTAACGAAGTTGGTTTTAACATTTCTGGCATTCCTGGTCCTCCTTTAGGCCCGACATAGCGAATGACAACAACATCACCTCTTTCTACTTCTCCGTTTGCAATTCCCGTATTTGCTGCTTGTTCACCATCATACACCACTGCTTTTCCTTCAAACAATAAACCTTCGTTTCCAGAAATTTTTGCAACAGCTCCTTCTTCGGCAAGGTTTCCATAAATTATTTGAATATTTCCAGATGATTTTAATGCTTTATCTTTTGGATAAATTACATCTTGTTCATCAAACTCCATTGCAGCTACGTTTTCTAAATTTTCTGCTAATGTCTTGCCAGTAACCGTCATACAATCTCCATGCAAGTATCCTTCTTTTAGTAAATACTTCATAATTGCAGGTGTTCCTCCAACTCCATGAACATCTTCCATTAAGTACTTACCAGATGGTTTTAAATCTGCAATTAACGGAGTTCTATCGGAAACTCTTTGAAAATCTGCCAATGTAAACTCAATATCAGCTGCGTGTGCAATCGCTAAAAAGTGTAACACTGCATTTGTAGAACCACCTAAAGCATTTACAATAGCAATTGCGTTTTCTAAAGACTTTTTAGTGATGATATCTAAAGGTTTTAAATCTAATTCTAGTAAATTTTTAATAGCTAAAGCAGTTCTCTCAGCTTCAGATAATTTATTCGGATTTTCTGCTGGTATTGATGAATTATAAGGCAATGAGAACCCCATACATTCTATTGCAGAAGCCATGGTATTTGCAGTATACATCCCACCACAAGCTCCAGCACCTGGAATAGCTCTTTTTATAATTTCTCTATATTCGTCTTCTTCAATTTCTCCTGCCATTTTTTGCCCTAAAGCTTCAAAAGCAGAAACGATATTTAATTTTTTTCCTTTGTAATTTCCAGATGCGATTGTTCCTCCATACATCATAATTGACGGACGATTTAAACGCAACATTGCAATAACTGCACCTGGCATATTTTTATCACAACCAACTACAGAAACCAATGCATCGTAACTTTGAGCATTCATAACCGTTTCAATTGAATCTGCGATAATGTCTCTTGAAGCTAACGAGTAATTCATACCAGAAGTTCCCATAGAAATTCCGTCTGAAACACCAATTGTATTAAAACCCAAACCAACTAAACCTGCAATTTTACTTTCAATTTTAACCTCTGCAGCCAAATTGTTCAAATGCATATTACATGGATTTCCATCATAACCTGTACTCGCAATACCAACTTGAGCTCTACTCATGTCTTCATCTGTTAAACCTACTGCATACAACATTGCTTGTGATGCCGGTTGAGATTCATCTTGCGTTAATCTTTTGCTGTGTTTATTTAATTCCATTTATGGTTTTCTTCAATTTATTGACTAATTTACTATATTTCTCTATTTTTGTTGAATAAAACTCAATACTAATGTTTAAATTCACGTATCAAAAAACACCATCAAAGTGCTTAAAAACAACTATTTAACATAAATTAATAATGATATTCAATCATTGAAATAAATTCAAAAAAAAACCTTCCAAATTTGGAAGGTTCTATTTAAAATATATAAATACCACTTCCTTATCATGTCGTAATAATTACGATGATAATAATAGAAATAATATTGATGACTTGTTTGTTCATATTGATGTTCAAATATTTCGAATTTTTATTTAGAAATCCTAATTTAATTTTACTTTTTCTAAATAATAGTACTTTGACCTGCATGAATATTCATAAAATTCAGATTGCTATCTTCTTGATTTAAAATATAATCTGCAATAAAATCACCTACTTTAGAGGTAGATGCAGCATATTTATTTTTCCCTTTTATATCTTGTGTTGTAATCCCTAAAATTAAAGATTTTTCTACTGCTCTTTCTATAGCATTTGCCTCTTCATCTAAACCTAAATGCTCTAACAGCATAGCAGCAGATAAGATAGAAGCTAAAGGATTTGCAATATCTTTCTCTTTTGCTTCTGGATAAGAACCATGAATTGGCTCAAATAAAGCATTCTCATTCCCAATAGAAGATGATGCTAATAAACCGATAGAACCACCGATAACACTGGCTTCATCAGAAATAATATCTCCAAATAAATTTTCAGTAAGAATTACATCAAACTGCTTCGGGTTTAAAATTAATTGCATTGCGGCATTGTCTACAAACAAATACTCTAATTTTACATCTTTATATTGTTTTGCAATTTCAGTAACAGTTTTTCTCCATAAACGAGAAGTTTCTAAAACATTCGCCTTGTCTACTAATGTAACTTTTTTTCTTCTGTTCTGAGCAGATTTAAAAGCCAAGTGTGTAATTCTAGAAATTTCTTCAACGGAATAAGAACAAATATCGAAAGCAGATTGCTCATCTTTGCTTAGTTCTTTTTTTCCGAAGTAAATACCACCTGTTAATTCTCTAAAAATAACTATATCTGTTCCTTTAATAATTTCTCTCTTTAAAGGAGAATTTTTTATTAAACTATCAAAAGCCTTTACAGGTCTTACATTACAAAACAAACCTAAATCTTGCCTCAATTTTAAAAGGCCTTGTTCTGGCCTTACTTTTGCTGTAGGATCATTATCATATTTTGGATCTCCAATTGCACCAAATAAAATTGCATCTGCTTTTTTACAAATTTTTAAAGTTTCTTCTGGTAAAGGTGTGCCAAATGCATCAATTGCACATGCACCCATTTGAGCTTCTTTGTATAAAAAAATATGATCATAAACCTCAGCAACAGCGTCTAACGCTTTTTTTGCTTGGTTAATTACTTCTGGTCCAATACCATCTCCCGGAATTACTGCAATTGTATATTTCATCTTTATGCGGCTATAAAATTTTTATGCTATTGCTATTTTCGAAGCTTTATTTACTTCTTTCATTATATTATGAATGTCTTGGTCTTTTACCTCTTTTTGCTTGTCTGCTGTACTTAAAAATGCATCATAAGCAACATCTAACTGCACTTTTGTTAATTCGTAACCTATTTTTTTAGACCTGTAAGCCAATGCAGCTCTACCGCTTCTAGCAGTTAAAACAATGGCACTTTCTGTAACACCAACATCTTCAGGATCCATAATCTCATAGGTCTCCCTGTTTTTTATCACTCCGTCTTGGTGAATTCCAGAACTATGTGCAAATGCATTAGCACCAACAATTGCTTTGTTTGGTTGTACAGGCATTCCCATACTTTCTCGCACCATAATACTTGTATCATACAATAATTTTGTATTGACGCTTGTTTCTAAATTTAAATACGGATGTTGTTTTAAAACCATAACCACCTCTTCTAAAGCTGTATTTCCTGCACGTTCTCCAATACCATTTATGGTACATTCTATTTGACGTGCACCATTTATAACTCCTGCTATTGAATTTGCAGTTGCCATTCCTAAATCGTTATGACAATGACAGGAAAGAATTACATTCTCTATTCCTTTTACATTTTCACGCAAATATTTTATTTTTGCACCATATTCTTCGGGCAAACAATACCCTGTTGTATCTGGAATATTTAAGACAGTTGCACCTGCTTTTATTACAGCTTCACAAACTTTAGCTAGAAATTCATTATCTGTTCTACCAGCATCTTCTGCATAAAATTCTACATCTTCTACAAAAGATTTTGAGTAAGTAACCGCTTTTATAGCACGTTCAATTACCTTTTCTCTTGTTGAGTTAAATTTGAATTTTATATGAGAATCACTCGTGCCAATACCTGTATGAATTCTAGGATATTTTGCATACTTTAAAGCCTCTGCAGCTACTTTTATATCATTTTCTACAGCTCTGGTTAAACCACAAACTGTTGCATTTTTTATTATTTTTGCAATTTCAGAAACTGAGTTAAAATCTCCGGGACTTGAAACAGGAAAACCAGCTTCAATAACATTTACACCCAATAAATCTAGACGCTCTGCTATAACTAATTTCTGATTGGTATCTAATTTACACCCCGGAACTTGTTCTCCGTCTCTAAGTGTTGTGTCGAAAATTTGTACTTGATTGTCTTGCATAATTTCTATAAAGATTGTACTTATTATAAATCAAATATATACCTTGCCTTTTCAATACATTAATTAACATCTAGTTATACACGATTTCTAAAGTAAATCAAAAATAATTAAAAATTTGACTATCAATATATTATGAGTAAAATCATTACATCCGCTAACCACCAAAATGATGCTCTTTTTGTACTTATTAAGTCTTTAACAAAGTCAGAAAAGAGACAGTTTAATCTTTATGTAGGAAGATTAGGTGGCAATATTGATGCAAAATTCTTCTCTTTATTTAAATTTTTAGAAAAACTAAAGATTTATGATGAAAAAGTAATCATAGGAAGCGGAATTGTTTCTAAACAGCAACTCTCTAATTTAAAAGCACATTTATACAAGCAAATATTAATTAGCTTACGATTAAACCCTGCACATAAAAATGTACGAATTCAAATTAGAGAACAATTAGATTTTGCAACCGTTTTATACCAGAAAGGACTGTATAAACAAAGTTTAAAACTCTTAGAAAAAGCCAAAAACATGGCTCTAGATAATGAGGAAAAAAATGTTGCTTATGAAATTGTAGAGTTAGAAAAAGTTATTGAAACACAATATATTACTAGAAGTATAAGTAACAGAGCAGATCAATTATCTGTGCAAGCAAAAGAATTAAGTCAACAAAACGTAATTGCTAGCAAACTTTCTAATTTATCATTACAGTTATACAGCCATTTACTACAAAATGGATATGTTAAAAACGAAAAAGAAGTTCAGTTTGTTGAAACCTATTTTAACGACAGAATGCCTAAATACGATTACCATACTTTAGGTTTCAGAGAGAAATTATGGTTATACAAAGCACATTTATGGCATAGTTTTTTAATTCAAGATTTTTTACTGAGTTATAAATATGCTAAAAAATGTGTCGATTTATTTGACAGTTCTAAATTAATTCATTCACACCCTGTTTTTTATTTAAAATCTAAAAATTACTTATTAGAAGCTTCTTTTTTAGTAAAAAAACTATCAACATTTAAAGAAGAATTAGAAGGTTTCGAAATCGAAATTGAAAACAAAGAAATTCCATTAAACACCAATACAGAACTACTTATTTTCTTGTATTTATATTCCAACAAATTGCATTTACACTTTTTGGAAGGTACTTTTGACGAAGGAGAATATTTAGTAGCTATAATTAATGCTAAAATTGAAAAATACAAAAATAGATTAGATAGTCATTATGTAGTTTTATTATACTACAAAATTGCTTGTTTGTATTTCGGAATGGGTAAAAACAGATTATGTATTGTCTATTTACAAAAAATTATTAAATCTAAAAACTTAAGTTCTGCTGAAGACTTACAGTGTTTTGCACGTATTTTAAACTTGATTGCGCATTATGAATGTGGTTTAGATTATGATTTAGAAAGACAATTTATAGACACCTATAAATTCTTATTAAAAATGGAAAACCTACAAGAGGTACAGAAAGTTTTTTTAACTTCTATTAGAGATTTAAGTGATGTTTTTCCGCATGAAATTAAAAATGAATTTAAGAAGATTCATACAAAATTAAAAAAGTTTGAAAATCATCCATACGAAAAAAGAGCCTTTTTATATTTAGATATTTTATCTTGGTTAGAAAGTAAAATTGAAAATAAACCAATTTCAATTATTATTAAAGAAAAAGCAAAACTGCTTACTAAGTAATTTTGAATTCATAAATTTAATCTACAAATTATGGTAATATCACATTAATTATGCTATTTATAAAAATAGTTCATATTAAATGAGCATAAATTAAATATAAATAATACTTTTACTTCGTGAGTATTTCTAATTTAAATATAAAAACCATTCAAACTATTTCTATAGTTGGTATTTGTATGGATACAATTACGCGCACTTCTTCTACAATTATTACCCTTTAGGGGTTCTATATATTCATATCAATCTAGGTCATCTATAATTTCGAATAACATCGGAATTAATTCAACAAAAAATAAATTACACAAACTATTCATTACCAATGAAAGTATTAAAATTTGGCGGTTCATCTGTCGCAAACTCAGAAAACATACAAAAAGTATTAGCCATTGTTGCTAAGGAATCTAAAAAACAAAAAATAGCAGTAGTAGTTTCTGCTTTTGGTAAAACCACAAACAAATTATTGGCAGCTGCTAATATTGCTTTGGAAGACATTAGTGCTGCTAAACAAATTTTAGAAACCATTAAAGAATTGCATTATCAAATAATTGATGCTTTAATTTCTGAAGATAAAGCAACCGTTTCTAAAGAAATTACCTATTTATTTGACAGATTAAACGCTATTTACGAAGGCATTTTTTTACTGCAAGAATTATCTAACAAAACACTTGCAAAAGTTTCTAGCTTTGGCGAAAGACTTTCTTCTTTTATTATTGCAAACGCTGCAAAAGAATTATTTGACGCTGCTCATAAAGATAGTAGCGACTTGATAATTACAAATAATGACTACCTAAACGCGCAAGTAAATTTTAAAATTACTAATAAAAATATTACTTCATTTTTTGAAGAAAACAAACACTTAGTCACTGTTTTAGGCGGTTTTATTTCTTCGAATGTTGAAGGTGAAATAACAACTTTAGGTAGAGGCGGTTCAGATTTTTCTGCTTCTATTTATGCCGCGGCTTTAAATGCAACTGAATTACAAATCTGGACAGACGTTCCTGGAATGTTTACGGCAAACCCGAGAGTTGTAAAGCAGGCATATCCTATTTCAGAAATCTCTTATGAAGAAGCTATGGAATTGTCTCATTTTGGAGCAAAAGTTTTATATCCGCCAACAATTCAACCTGCTTTAAGAAAAGAAATCCCTATTCGAATTAAAAACACATTTGATCCAGAAACTGCTGGAACTTTAATTTGTAAAAACCCTAATAATAGCGACGGTGTTAAAGGTATTTCTCATATAGAAGATATTAGTTTAATTACTTTAGAAGGCGGAGGAATGATTGGTATTCCTGGTTTCTCTAAACGTTTGTTTGAAACACTTTCTCTACAAAAAATAAATGTTGTTTTTATAACGCAAGCTTCTTCAGAACACTCTATATGTGTAGGTGTTTATGAAAATGATGCGCCAAAAGCAAAAGAACTTTTAGATGAGACTTTTAGCATAGAAATAGAAAGAAAAAAAATAAAACCAATTATTGTTGAAAATGATTTAGCAATAATTGCTGTAGTTGGTGAAAGCATGAAAAACCATCAAGGTTTAAGCGGACAAATGTTTAGTGCTTTAGGTAGAAACAATGTAAATATTAGAGCAATTGCGCAAGGTTCTTCAGAAAAAAACATCTCTGCTGTTATTAATAAATACGATGCAAAAAAAGCTTTAAACACTTTACATGAGCAGTTTTTTGAAGAAAAAACAAAACAATTAAACTTATTTGTAACGGGTGTTGGTAATGTTGGTGAACGCTTTTTAGCTCAATTACAGCAACAAAAGAAATTCTTAAAAGAAAACTTAAAATTAAATATTAGAGTTATTGGTATTGCAAATTCTAGAAAAATGGCTTTCAACAATGATGGTATCAATCTAAATAATTGGAAAGAAGCATTAGAAAAAGGAGAACCAACTACTTTAGAAAGTTTTCATAAAAAAGTAAAAGAAAGCAATCATAGAAACAGTGTTTTTATAGACAATACAGCAAATCAGCAAGTTTCTGAAGTTTATGAGAAATATTTACGTGATAGTATTTCTGTAGTAACATGTAACAAAATTGCGTGTGCTTCTAGTTTTAATAATTATAAAACATTAAAACAAGTTTCTAGAAAGTACAATGCTTCATTCTTATTCGAAACAAATGTTGGTGCAGGTTTACCTATTATAGATACCTTGAAAAATTTAATCAACTCTGGCGACAGCGTTCATAAAATTCAAGCCGTTTTATCTGGAAGTTTAAACTTTGTATTCAATAATTTTAATGCAAATTCAACTTTTCATGATGTTGTTGCAGCTGCTCAAAAAGAAGGATACACAGAACCAGATCCAAAAATTGATTTAAGCGGAGTAGATGTTGCTAGAAAAATTTTAATTTTAGCGAGAGAAAGCGGTTATCAATTAGAACTAGCAGACATAGAAAACAATGCTTTTTTGCCTGAAGACAGCCTAAAAACAACTAATAATGATGATTTTTACGCATCATTAACTAAAAACGAAGCACATTTTCAAAACATATTTAAAGAAGCAAATGACAAAGATTGCAGATTAAAATATGTTGCAGAATTTGTTGATGGAAAAGCAAATGTTGGTTTACAACACATTCCATCCGACCATCCTTTTTATAATTTAGAAGGAAGTGATAATATTGTATTATTCTTTACAGACAGATATCCAGAAAATCCTTTAATCATAAAAGGTGCTGGTGCTGGTGCAGATGTTACTGCTTCTGGTATTTTTGCGGATGTAATTAGAATTGCCAATAAATAAAAAAGCTTTCAATTTTCAGTTAGCAACTGACTGGAAACTGAGACTGAAAACTGCAAATTAAAAATATGGATTATTTAAAAATTTTTGCTCCCGCTACTGTTGCTAATGTTTCTTGCGGATTCGATTCTCTAGGTTTTGCTGTTGATGCAATTGGAGATGAAATGACCTTTACAAAAACAACTGAAAAAGGTGTTAAAATAACCAATATTACAGGCGCAAATCTAACATACAATGTTGATGAAAATGCCGCAAGTGCCGTTGTTAAAAAAATGCTAATTGAAGCAAACGCAGATTTCGGGGTAGAACTAACAATTCACAAAGGTTTTTCTCCAGGAAGCGGGTTAGGAAGTTCTGCTGCTAGTGCTGCCGGTGCTGCTTTTGGCGCAAATCAGTTATTAGGAAATGTTTATACTGACTTAGAGCTAACTAAATTCGCCATGTTTGGAGAAGAAGTTGCTTGCGGAACACCAATTGCAGACAATGTTGCTGCTGCAATTTATGGCGGTTTTGTTTTAGTAAGAAGCTACAGTCCTTTAGAAATTATAAAACTGCCTGTTCCGAGTGAATTGAGAGTTGTTGCTATTCATCCGCAAGTAGCAATAAAAACAAAAGATGCTAGAGAGGTTTTACCTACAGAAATTGCATTAAAAGACGCCGTTACACAATGGGCAAATGTTGGTGGTTTAATTAGCGGTTTATATTCTGATAATTACAACCTCATCAGTAATTCTTTAGTAGATATTATTGTAGAACCTCATAGAAAAAAATTAATTCCGTTTTTTGACGATGTTAAAAACGCAGCCATAAAAGCAGGTGCATTAGGTGCTGGAATTAGTGGTTCTGGACCTACAATTTTCGCACTTTGTAAAGGCGATGAAGCTGCCAAAAACGTTTACAAAAGCATCAAAGAAAGTTACAGAAATACAGGAATTGAATTTGAAATGTTTATTTCGAAAGTGAATCACGAAGGAATAAAAATATTAGAATAATCGTCATTACGAAGGAAGAATAACTGAAATAATCTCTTTCTAACAAACAGATTGCTTCGTTTCTCTCGCAATGACAGACAAAATCAAAAAAAAATGAACTACTACAGTTTACACCATAAATCGCCAATATCAACTTTTAAAAATGCAGTTGTACAAGGTTTGGCAAAAGACAGAGGAATTTATTTTCCAGATAACATTCAGCAACTTTCAAAAGATTTTATTGAAAATATTTCTGATTATACAAATCATGAAATTGCCTACGAAGTAATTAAACAGTTTGTAGGTGATGAAATTCCTACTAAAAAACTAAAAGAGATTATTAAAGAAACAGTTTCTTTCGATTTTCCTTTGGTAAAAGTAGATGATAATATCGCTGCTTTAGAATTATTTCATGGACCAACAATGGCTTTTAAAGATGTTGGTGCAAAATTTATGGCACAGTGTTTAGAATATTTCAACAAAGATAATAATGACGAAGTAACCGTTTTAGTCGCAACTTCAGGAGATACAGGAGGCGCAGTTGCAAACGGATTTTTAGGCGCAAAAGGCGTAAATGTGGTTATTTTATATCCTTCAGGAAAAGTAAGCGATATTCAAGAAAAACAACTAACAACTCTTGGTCAAAATATTACTGCACTAGAAGTTGATGGTGTTTTTGACGATTGCCAGGAAATGGTAAAAACCGCTTTCTTAGATGAAGAAATTACAAAGACATTAACCTCTGCAAATTCTATAAACGTTGCGCGTTGGTTACCACAAATGTTTTACTTTTTCTTTGCTTATAAAGAATTACATAAAAAACACAAAGATTTAATCTTTTCTGTACCAAGTGGAAACTTCGGGAATATCTGTGCAGGAATTATGGCTCAAAAACTAGGTTTACCTATTAAACATTTTGTAGCTTCTACGAATGTAAATGATACAGTACCTAATTATTTAGTAGACGGCGTTTACAAACCAAAACCATCTAAAGCAACTATTTCTAACGCGATGGATGTTGGGAACCCGAGTAACTTTATTAGAATACAAGAATTGTTTAATAATGACTTGGAAACACTTAAAAGTGCTTTTTCTTCATATAGTTTTTCTGATAATGAAACTCGAACTACTATGAAAGATATCTATGAAAATTCTGGATATGTTGCAGATCCGCATGGAGCTGTTGGTTATTTAGGTTTGAAAAAACACGGATTAAAAGAAAACGAATTTGGCGTTTTTCTAGAAACTGCGCATCCTGTAAAGTTTTTAGATGTTGTTGAAGAAACGTTGCCTGTTAAAGTGGAAATTCCAGCACAGATAAAGAAAATTATCAATAATAAAAAAGTAGCTATAAAAGCTGCAAATTATAAAGATTTAAAGGATTTTTTAATGAAATCTTAAAAATTAAAAGCCAATGAACTCCATTTCATTGGCTTTTTTTATACTTATTATCTTCTTTTAAGTTTAAAACGCAATTACTAGCGTTTCGTTTTTTTTGACTCTAATTATTTAGTATTCCAATTCTAAAAGCCCGAATGATGTTGAGGTATGAAAATCCGGAGTTGGTGTATTCGGATTTACCCAAGTTATCCAAGTTGGTTCGAAAGAAGTATCTTCTTGTTTATTGTATTTTGCTCTGTAAATTCCTGTTTCAATACACCCCTCTTTTAACAAGTTTAAATCTTTTAAAGATTGAAGCGAAATTGCAATTTCTACAATAAAATGATCTTTATTTACTGATGCTTTTACCACAATATCTTTACTTGGCCAATTCCAATTAAAGTCAAATACCCTATTTGGCCTCGCTTGAAAGTCCATAATTCTAGCAGTGGTATCAATTTCTAAACAATAATAAGGATCTAGAGCTGCATCACTTCTAAAAAACAATTCTACTCTATCAGAACTATTAATACTATCCTTTTTATCATCTGAAGCATGTACATGCGTTTGATCATCATCAACTTTAAACTGAAAAAATATCTTTTCTGAATTATGAATTGCCTTAAATTCTATTTTTTTAACGGGTTTATTATCCCAAGGGGAAGAAAAATTGGTTAATCCATTTGCTTTTTTCCAGATTGAGTTATTTCCGTCACCTAAAATAATTACTTCTTTATCTTTAATAAAATTTACTTTGTAGCTACTCATTATTATCAATTATTCAGTTATAGAATTTAACCATTTTTCAACTAAAGAAGGCCAAGTTTCTGCGGCTTTATTTCCTTTTCTCAATCCATATCCATGACCACCAGAGGTTAATGTCTGCAATTCAAAATTACTTTTTAATAATTTTAAATAGTTTGCAAAAGTAAGTACACTATTAAAATATGCATCATCTTCTGTCCCAAAAATAAAAATAGGTGGAACATTTTTGTCTTGCAACAAATTAGGTGAAATACTTTTATTTTCTCCTAAATCTAAATATGCAGGATAAATTAAAAGTGAAAAATCTAGTTTATACTGTTCTGCATCAATTTCATTTTCGTTGGTCTTAGAAACTTTAGAAAAACAAGTACTTAAGCGTGCACATAAATGTGCGCCAGCAGAAAAACCCAACACGCCAACTTTAGTATGATTGAACTTATTTTTAATAATTTTAAAAGCGTTTTGCACATCATTAAAAGCGCCTTCTATGTTATCTGGAACTCTATATTGTAAA
Organism: Polaribacter sp. ALD11; assembly: GCF_002831685.1. Taxonomy (NCBI): domain Bacteria; kingdom Pseudomonadati; phylum Bacteroidota; class Flavobacteriia; order Flavobacteriales; family Flavobacteriaceae; genus Polaribacter; species Polaribacter sp. ALD11. The sequence continues at coordinate 2,028,806 of NZ_CP025119.1, forward strand.
ACATACGCGGTATAACCTAACGTATTTAGCCATAACGCAGGCTCTGTTCCTTCTTTGTCTAACGCGAGTATTTTATAACTACCTCCAGGACAAATTAAAATTGCCTTTCCGTTATTGTTATTTTCTTCGGGCTTAAATACTTCTATTAACGGATGTGTAACCTCAATTAATTTAGTGGTATTACTATTCTTGTCAAATGCAATTTTTGGTTCGTTTTTCTCCTTTGATTGATTTGGAGTTTCATCTTCCGAAATATAAATTTTATTGGTCATTTTAAATGATTAAATTAAAGCACTATATGTCAAATATATTCATCTTTTTTTTTGACAATAATTTATACTTGTATAAACATTACAAATAAGTTTCTAAATTTTCTGAGGTAATTATATCGATAGGTAATAAACTTTTAGCAGGAATCTCTTTATCAAAAAGAAAATAATCAGCCAAATAAGATAGTCCTAAATACACTTGTTTTTTAGGGTTTTGGTGAATTAAAAAATTAATAATGCCATCGTTTAAATACTCTATATTTTCATCTAATAAATCGTAACCAATAAGCTTTACGTTTTTCAGATTCTTTTCTTTTATATATTCTGCAACTTTATAAACTTTAGAAGTAGTCACAAATACAGCTTCAACCGAAGATGAGGCAATAAGAATATTATTCAAGTTATTTTCAAGTTCAGTTTGTTTAGAATTGTACGTATCTATAACGTAATTAGAACTCTCTAATTCATTAAAATAATGTCGAAATCCTTTTTCTTTTTCCTGCATGTGAATCGAATTATTATAATCTTCATCAATGTGAATAATGGCAATAGCAGCTTTTTTTGTTATTATCATTTTAAGCAAACTTGCAGCAATTCTTCCACTTTTAAATAAATCTTGACCAACAAAGTTTTTCGTTTTTTCAGTTTCTAATTGATTATTAAATTTGCTTACAATAATATTTGCAAGCGCATAATTATTAACAATATCTACTGTTTCTTTATAAAACAGAGGAGCTAATAAGACAGCATCCGGAGACAACTCTAAGACTTTATTATTAATTTCTATAAAGGAATTTACATCATTAGGATAAAAAAAGAAAGGCTCTATAAAAATACCAAAAGAGGCAAATTCATCAACAGCTGCTTCAATTCCTTCGAAACAAGGACGCCAAAAAGGGTCTTTATTAAAATCTGGCAAAACAACACAAATGTGATACTCTTTTGTTTTTTTTAAACTCCTAGCCAACAAGTTTGGTTTATAGTCTATTTCATTTAATACAGCATTCACTTTCTCTAAAGCTTTTTTCGAAACCTTACCTCTTTTATGAATTACTCTATCTACTGTTCCTTTAGATACGCCTGCTAACTCTGCAATGTTTTTAATGGTGTATTTCTTCATTATGGCAAATATAAATATTTTTGTTTCATAAAGTGTGTTCGAGCACAATTTATTAAAAACATCTTGGTAACACAAAAAAAATTATATATTTTTGTAAATAAAGTAACAAATAACAACTCTTTAAAAACAACAAAAACACCTAAAAACCAACCTCTTATGAGCAAACACAACAAACCAACATTAGTTATTCTTGCAGCAGGAATGGGGAGTAGATATGGCGGATTGAAGCAAATGGATACTTTTACCCCTGAAGGAGACACAATAATAGATTTCTCTTTATATGATGCAATTCAGGCTGGTTTTGGAAAAGTTGTTTTTATTATTCGAAAAAGTTTTCAAGCAGAATTTAAAGCTATTTTTAATGAAAAACTAGCTGGTAAAGTTGAGATTGAATACGTATTTCAAGAATTAGAAAATGTACCAGAAAAGTATAGAAATTCAGAAAGAATTAAACCTTGGGGAACTGGGCATGCTTTATTAATGACAAAAGATGTTATTAAAGAAAATTTTGCCATTATAAATGCAGATGATTTCTATAGCAGACAAGCTTTTGATGCAATTGCAGAACAATTAAGAAATACAGATACAAATAGTTACGATTTTAGTATGGTTGCTTATTCTTTAAAAAATACGGTTTCAGATAATGGCTATGTTTCTAGAGGAGAATGTACCGTAAATAAAGACGGCTTTTTAACAGATGTTACTGAAAGAGTTCGAATCGAAAAAATTGATGGAACTTTAAAAAGTGAAGATGATAATGGAAAAATGATTCCTATTGATACAAACACAACTGTTTCTATGAATTTTTGGGGGTTTACACCAAAATGTTTTGAATTTGGAGATGAATTATTTTTAGATTTTTTAGAAAAAAACACCCAAAATTTAAAGGCAGAATTCTATTTACCAACAATTGTAAATAAAATGTTAGCGTCTGAAAAAGCCTCTGTAAAAGTACTAGAATCAGACTCTATATGGTTTGGTGTTACGTATAGTGAAGACAAAGAAAAAGCACAAAAAGAAATCAATAAATTGAAAGAGAACGGAGTGTATCCAACTAAATTATGGAACTAATATGAATGCAGAAATTCTAACATCTATTTTTAACAAATTCGATCATCAATCGAATTATGTAAGTCATTCAGAATTAAATTCTGGTCATATAAACGACACTTTTTTAATAAAATCAGACGGCAATAAAGATTACATTCTCCAGAGAATAAATCACGCTATTTTCAAAGACGTTCCTGGTTTGGTAAACAACAAGGTTTTAACAAGCAATCATATTAGAAGTAAGTATCCAAACTTATCTCATAAAGAATTAAATAAAACAGTTTTAAGTTTTGTGAAAGCAAAAAATACAGATTTTTATTATCATAATGAGAATGGTGATTTCTGGAATGTGATGATTTTTATTGAAGATAGCATTACATACGAAATTGTAAAAGAAGAAGAAATAGCCTATGAAGGCGGTAAACTTCTAGGAGATTTTCTTAATTTAACTTCAGACTTTGATAGCAGTAAATTAATAGACGTTATTCCTAATTTTCATGACATGTCTTTTCGTTACAAGCAATATGCTTCTTCTATACAAAGTGCTTCGAAAGCACGTTTAACGAAAGCTGCTAAATACATAAAAATAGTTGTAGCTTTAAAAAATGAAATGCACATTTTACAAGAATTGAAAGAAGCAGGAGAAATTCCTGTAAGAGTAACTCATAACGACACGAAAATATCTAATTCTCTTTTCGACAAAGACAACAAAGGTATCTGTATGATAGATACAGATACTGTAATGCCAGGGATTATACATTATGATTTTGGTGATGCTATTAGAACCATTTGTAATACGGCTGCAGAAGATGAAAAAGAGTTATCTAAAGTTGAATTTAATTTAGAATATTACAAAGCATATGAAAAAGGTTTTTTAGAAAAAACTAAAGACTCATTGTCTGAAACAGAATTAAAACACTTGCCTTTAGCAGCAAAAACTATGATTTTTATAATGGCAATAAGGTTTTTAACAGATTATTTAAATAATGATGTTTATTACAAAACAAATTATGAAGAACACAATTTAGACAGAGCCAAAAATCAATTTAAATTGATTGAAAGTTTTTCTGAAAAATTATCAATATAAAAAATAACCATCTATTAAACCAAAAAAATCATGCAACAAAAAAATAACACAACAGCAATTATAATTATTGCGAGTTTATTTTTCATTTTCGGCTTTGTAACCTGGATCAATGGAGCTTTAATTCCATTTATGAAAACCATAAACGAATTAACAGATGCCCAATCTTATTTAGTAGCCTCTGCTTCTTACATTTCGTTTGTAGTAATGGCATTACCCGCCTCTTATATACTAAATAAAATTGGCTATAAGAAAGGAATGTCTTTAGGACTAATTATTATGGCAATTGGCGCATTGGTTTTTATTCCTGCAGCAGAAGCAAGAACGTACTGGGTGTTTTTAACCGGTATTTTTATTCAGGGTGTTGGTATGACAATTTTGCAAACAGCAGCAAACCCATACATTACTATTTTAGGTCCTATAGACAGTGGTGCAAAACGTATTGCTATTATGGGAATTGCAAATAAAACAGCAGGTGCTTTAGGTTCTTTAATCTTCGGTGCTATTTTATTATCAGGTATTGATGAAACAAAAGAAAAATTAGCTGGCGCTACTCTAGAAGAGAAAAATGTTTTGTTAGATACCATGGCAGATAGTGTTTTTATGCCTTATATAATTATGGCAATTGTATTATTTGTACTAGGAATTCTAATAAGAAAAGCACCATTACCAAATGTTGAAGCAGATGAAACAGAAGAAATAGAAAAAGGAAAAACTGCTAAAACAAGTATTTTTCAGTTTCCTAATTTATGGTTAGGTGTATTAGCATTATTTGTATATGTTGGTGCAGAGGTTATTGCTGGAGATACTATTATTGCTTACGGAATTTCTCTTGGCTTTACAGGTGAAGAAGCTAAGTATTTCACAACCTATACATTAATGGCAATGGTTGCAACGTACGCTTTGGGTGTTTTCTTAATACCGAAGTATGTAAAACAAAAAACAGCTTTAATTATAAGCGCCATTTTAGGAATCATTTTCAGTTTCTGCATTTTAAATACAACTGGTTTTACATCTATTTTATTTGTAGCTGCCTTAGGAGTTGCAAATGCATTGGTTTGGCCAGCAATTTGGCCTTTAACTTTAGACGGTTTAGGGAGGTTTACAAAAACAGGTTCTGCTCTATTAATTATGGCAATTTCTGGGGGTGCAATTATACCTCCTTTATATGGTAGAATTGTAGACGCTACAAAAGATAAATTAATTACGAGCGGAATCGAAGAAGCACAAGCAATGGCAACTGCCTCTACAAGCAGTTATTGGATTCTAATTCCTTGTTATGCTATTGTTCTCTTTTTCGCTATTTGGGGACATAAAATAAAAAATTGGAGGAAATAACAACACAAACTTTTCACAGAAACAAACAACACATTATGTTAAAAAGTAATATAGACAAAGCAACAGGTTTCGAAAAAAGATTCGAAAATATAGGTACTGTAGTTTTTCAAGAAGCAACAGCTGCATCAAAAGCAATTGCTCAAGAAATAGCTAGCCTTATTAAGGTAAAACAATCTCAAAAACAACCTTGTATTTTAGGCTTAGCAACAGGTTCTTCTCCAAAAGGTTTGTATGCAGAATTGGTAAGACTACACAAAGAAGAAGGGTTAAGTTTTAGAAATGTGGTCTCTTTTAATTTGGATGAGTATTACCCAATGGAACCAGATTCTGTAAACAGTTATGTGCGTTTTATGCAAGAACAATTGTTTAACCACATAGATATTTTACCAGAAAATTGTTTTGTACCAGACGGAACTTTACCTAAAAAAGAGATTAGAAATTATTGCGATCAATATGAAGCAAAAATTGAAGCTTTTGGAGGAATTGACTTACAAATATTAGGAATTGGAGGAAATGGGCATATAGGTTTTAACGAATCTGGATCACTTCAAAATTCAAAAACAAGATTAGTTGCTTTAGATCATATCACAAGAGTTGCAGCAAGTGGAGACTTTTCTGGCTTAGAAAATACACCAAGAACTGCAATTACTTTAGGTGTTAAAAAAATAATGGAAGCTAAAAGAGTCATTTTAATGGCTTGGGGAGAAGGAAAATCTAATATTATTAAAGCTTCTGCTGAAGACCAAGTTAGTAGTTTAGTGCCTGCATCTTACTTACAAGAACACAGAAATGCTACATTTATTTTAGATCAAGCAGCAGCCTCTAAATTAACAAGAATAAACACACCTTGGTTGGTAGAAAAAATAGTTTGGACAGATACACTTACTAGAAAAGCAGTTTTGAGTTTAGCTTTGTATTTAAAGAAACCAATTTTAATGTTAACAGATGCTGATTATATTGAAAACGGAATGAGCGATTTGTTAGCAGATTTTGGCCCCGCATATGATATTAACATTAGTATATTTAATAAATTACAAAACACAATTACAGGTTGGCCTGGAGGAAAACCAAACTCAGACGACAACAAAAGGCCAGAAAGATCAGAACCTGCTAAAAAACGTGTATTAATTTTCAGTCCACACCCAGATGATGATATTATTAGTATGGGTGGAACTTTTAAGAGATTGCATGAGCAAGGGCATGAAGTGCATGTTGGTTATCAAACTTCAGGAAACATTGCAGTTGCAGATGACGAAGCACTTCGTTTTGCAAGTTTTGTTTGTGATTATAATGATAAATTCGGAATTGATAATTCGGAAGCAAATAAAATTTATAAGAAGGCAGCTACCTTTTTAAAGAATAAAAAATCTAGTGAAATCGATACTCCAGAAGTTCGATACATTAAAGGATTGATAAGAAAAGGAGAAGCAAGAGCAACAAGTCATTTTATAGGCTTGCCAGATTCACAAATCCATTTTATGGAATTACCATTCTATGAAACTGGAGCAATTAAAAAGAATCCTATAGGAGTTGGAGATGTGAAAATTACTTCAGATTTAATTGAAAAAATAAAACCTCATCAAATTTATGCTGCAGGAGATTTAGCAGATCCTCACGGAACACATAAAGTTTGTTTAGACGCCATTTTCTCTGCAGTAAAAGAATTAAAACCTAAAAAATTCATGGATGATTGTTGGGTTTGGCTATACAGAGGTGCATGGCAAGAATGGGGAGTAGACGAAATAGAAATGGCTGTACCAATGGGGCCAGATCAAGTTTTAGAGAAAAGAAAAGGAATATTTAAACATCAATCTCAAAAAGATGGCGTTGTTTTTCAAGGTGCAGATAGTAGAGAGTTTTGGCAACGAGCAGAAGATAGAAATAGAGAAACTGCAGAGTTATATGACCAATTAGGTCTATCTCATTACGCAGCTATGGAAGCTTTTGTAAGATGGAAATATTAAATGCTATAAACCATTAAGAAAGTATCAACCAATAATCTCATTTTTACTAAAATAGTATTTAGAAAAAATTAAAATCAATTATTCTATGAGCAATTACCACATAAAACATTTAGAAGAATATTATAAAGTTTATAGAAAATCGATTCGTGAACCTGAAAATTTTTGGGAGGAAATTGCCGAAGAACATTTTGTTTGGAGAAAAAAATGGGACAAAGTTTTAGATTGGGACTTTTCTAAACCACAAATTAAATGGTTTGAGGGCGCAAAATTAAACATTACAGAAAATTGTATTGATCGACATTTAGCAACTCGTGGAGATAAAACGGCTATTTTATTCGAACCTAATAACCCGGATGAACCAGCAGAACATATTACTTATAAACAGTTGCACCAAAGAGTAAATCAGTTTGCAAATGTATTGAAAGAGCAAGGAGTTGAAAAAGGAGATAGAGTTTGCATTTATGTTCCTATGATTCCTGAATTGGCCATTTCATTATTAGCTTGCGCTAGAATTGGCGCGATTCATTCTGTAGTTTTTGCCGGATTTTCATCTACAGCATTATCTACAAGAATTAATGATTCTGATTGTAAAATGGTCATTACTTCTGACGGTTCTTATAGAGGCGCAAAAACAATCGACTTAAAAGGAATTGTTGATGAGGCTTTAGAAGACTGTCCTAGTGTAAAAACAGTGTTAGTTGCAAAAAGAATTAAGTCTAATATCAACATGAAAGAAGGGCGTGATAAATGGTTACAACCTTTATTAGACAATGCTTCGACCGTGTGTGACGCAGAAATTATGGATGCAGAAGATCCGTTATTTATTTTATACACTTCTGGTTCTACAGGGAAACCAAAAGGAATGGTACATACAACCGCAGGTTATATGGTGTACACAGCATATACATTTAAAAATGCATTTCAATATAGAGACAATGATGTCTATTGGTGTACGGCAGACATTGGTTGGATTACTGGTCATTCTTACATTGTGTATGGTCCGTTAGCAAACGGAGCAACAACCGTATTATTCGAAGGTGTGCCTAGTTATCCAGATTTCGGACGCTTTTGGGAGATTGTAGACAAACATAAGGTGAATCAGTTTTATACTGCACCAACAGCTATTAGAGCTTTGGCTAAACAAGGTACAGAATTGGTAGGTAAATATGATTTATCTTCTTTAAAAGTACTAGGATCTGTTGGTGAACCTATAAATGAGGAAGCATGGCATTGGTATAACGACAATGTTGGTCGAAAGAAGAGCCCGATTATAGATTCTTGGTGGCAAACAGAAACAGGCGGAATTATGATTACCCCAATTCCGTATGTAACACCCACAAAACCAACGTACGCAACGTTGCCTTTTATAGGAGTGCAACCCGCTCTAATGGATGAAAAAGGAGACGAATTAAAAGGAAATCAAGTTGAAGGACGCCTGTGTATAAAGTTTCCTTGGCCAAGTATCGCTAGAACTATTTGGGGAAATCACGAACGTTATAAAGAAACCTATTTTTCTGCATACAAGAATATGTATTTTACTGGTGATGGAGCTTTAAGAGATGAAGTTGGCTATTATAGAATTACAGGAAGAGTAGATGATGTAATTATTGTTTCTGGTCACAATTTAGGAACAGCGCCAATTGAAGATGCAATAAATGAACATCCAGCAGTTGCAGAAAGTGCTATTGTAGGTTTTCCACATGATATTAAAGGAAGTGCTCTTTATGGCTACGTAACGCTAAAAGACGCAGGAGAAAGCAGAGATCACAATAACTTAAGAAAAGAAATTAATCAAATTATTACAGAACATATTGGACCGATTGCAAAATTGGATAAAATTCAGTTTTCGGAAGGGCTTCCAAAAACACGTTCTGGGAAAATTATGAGACGTATTTTACGTAAAATAGCTTCAAATGAAATGGATAATTTAGGTGATGTTTCTACTTTATTGAACCCAGAAGTAGTACAAAGTATTATTGACAATAGATTGTAAATAACAAACTTATACCTATATTATTTAAGACAGAAAATTTCATAAAAAATGGATTGTAATTTCTTACAATCCATTTTTTGCATTTTATATTGAATCAAATAATAAATTAATTTCTAGCATTTACCATCCAGTTAATTCCGTATTTGTCTGTACATCTTCCGAAGAAACCCCATTCTCTTTCTCTAAATTCGTGATGAACAATTCCACTTCTAGATAAATTATTAAAGACATCTTCTGCCTCTTCCCTATCATTAAAGTCTGCACTTAAATGTATTTGGTTTCCAGCGTTTATTGGAGTGTCTGGTGCAGCATCATATGCCATAAAAGAGATGCCTTTACCTTTTAATTCTGCATGCTGTAATTTTTTCCTATAGGATGACGAAACATCTATTTTTTTATCTTCATAAGTAACTCGGTTCTCTACATCTGCGTTAAATAATTCTCCGTAGAAATTTAATGCTTCTTGACAATTTCCGTCGAATGCTAAATAAGCTTGTACTTTCATATTTTTAGGTTTTAAAGATTAATATACTGTGTGTTACAGCACAAAAGTAGAGCTTCAAAAAAATATTCTTTTGCTTAAATGCTATTTATATGAACGGTATCTATATTTTCTTATTACTTTAATACTCTTTTGCTTATCTAAAACACCCTTTACAATCCACCTATCTATCTCTTCTTCTTTTGAAGAATGGAGCACAGAAATATCTCCAGTAGTTTCAAAAACAACGGCTTTTACTTCCGATAATCGAAGTACATTTGCTTCTCTTAATTTTGCTCTTAAATCTCCTTCTGTAACCTTCGCTTTTTTCATATTACTCCATAATATTTCTTGCTTTTTCATCAAAAATAATGGTTCATTGTCAACTGCATTTCTAAAAAATTTAAATTTTCTTAAATAAGCAGTGATTCCTTGAAGCAAATAAACAATGGTCAGACCAAAAACACCCTCAAATAAAGAAACAGATTTAGATAATAATGTAGAAGCAATAATAGAGCCAATGGCTATTGTACAAGCAAAGTCAAAACTAGACATCTTAGAAAAACTTCTTTTACCAAAAATTCTAGTAAGTAGGATTATAGTTAAATAAATACCCAAGGCAGATATACATATAAATTGAAGTGTTTTAGTATTCGTAAAAACCCATTCTTTCATTTTTTGGAATATTTTAAATTTCTTGACAAACAAAAATACAAAAAAGGGACAAAAAGTAAAAAGTCCTAACAAATTTAATTTGTTAGGACTTTTTTGTTGGCCTACAAGGACTCGAACCTTGAATGTCGGTACCAAAAACCGGTGTGTTACCAATTACACCATAGGCCAATACTGTAATGCGGGTGCAAATTTAAACTTTTATTTCAAATCTACAAACATTTTTAAATATTTATTTCATTTAACAAAGTTTTATGAGGATTTGTCTAAGCAATTAAAGACTTAACAAGCTATTTATAATAATTATTGTTAAATTCGCCCACACATTATTCTGTAATTCTTATGACAACAGCAAAATTTAAAAAATGGAACATCATTTTAGGATGGTTAACATTTGTAATTGCTCTAATAACTTATTCTTTAACCATAGAACCAACCGTTAGTTCTTGGGATGTTGGAGAATATATCGCCACTGCCATAAAACTAGAAGTAGGGCATCCACCAGGAGCTCCTTTATTTCAAATGTTGGGTGCATTTTTTGCAATGTTTACTTCAGACGTTTCTGAAATAGGAAAAATGGTAAACTTTATGTCTGCTCTAGCAAGCGCATTTACCATTTTATTTATGTTTTGGACAATTACCAACTTAGGAGAGAAATTATCTCTAAAAACAGGTAAGATTACCGAAGGAAGCTACATTGCCATCTTAGGCAGTAGTATGGTTGGCTCTTTAGCATATACCTTTTCAGATAGTTTCTGGTTTAGCGCTGTAGAAGGTGAAGTATACGCAATGTCATCCTTTTTAATGGCCATCTTATTTTGGTTAGGTTTAAAATGGGAAAGCGAAATACACACCACTAGAGGAAATAAATGGCTAGTACTAATCAGTTTTGTAGTTGGCTTATCTTTTGGTGTTCACATACTTTCTTTGCTGGTAATTCCTGCAATTGTAATGTTGTACTTCTTTAAAACGTATAAAACCATTAATTTAAAAACTACTGCTATCGCAACTGTAATTTCTGTTATAGCATTAATGTTTGTCTTCAAATTTTTATTCCCTTTTACATTAAAGTTCTTTAGTGCATCAGAATTATTTTTTATAAATTCTATTGGAATGCCTTATAATTCTGGAAGTATTATTGCTGCAGTAATCTTAGTAGCACTGTTCTTTTTCGGTTTAAAATACACAAGAAAAAGCAACAAAGTACACACAAACACCTTAATTTTATCTGTACTTTTTATTATGATTGGTTTTTCTTCTTGGATGATGTTACCAATTAGAGCCAATGCAAATACTACTATTAATGAAAACAACCCTTCTAGTGCGCGCGAATTATTGGCGTATTATGAACGTGAACAATACGGAGATGCTAATGTTTTTTATGACACGTATTATTCTAATTCTTTTGAAAGAGAACAAGACGCAAAACAGCCTTTTAAAGATGATAAACCTAAATATGAACAGATAAACGGAAAGTATATTATTGTAAATAAATATAAAAACGTAACCCCTAATTATTCTGACAAGCACAAAGGCTTTATACCAAGAATGGTAGATCCCGGTTCAGAAAAAATGTACAAAGCCATTGCAGGTATTCCAGCAAATAGCAAAAGAAAACCCACTTTTGGCGAAAACATAAAATTTATGTTCAGTTACCAATTTGGCTACATGTACGGACGTTATTTTATGTGGAATTTTACAGGAAGACAAAATGACATTCAAGGTCGTTTAGATATTTTTAATGGAAATTGGATTAGCGGAATTGACTTTATTGACGAAGCTCGATTAGGTTCTCAGCAGCAACTTCCTGCACAAGTTTTAGAAAATAAAGGACGAAATAAATACTATTTTTTACCACTAATTTTAGGACTAATTGGTTTATTTTTCCAAATAAAATGGGATAAAAACAACTTCTTTACACTTTTATTATTTTTTGCTTTTACAGGTTTTGCTATTATTTTTTACACAAACCCGAAACCTTTTGAACCAAGAGAACGTGATTATGCAGTTGTAGGTAGTTTCTATGTATTTGCAATTTGGATTGGTTTTGGTGTTTTAGCTCTTTATGAATATTTAAAGAACTTTGCCAATAAGAAAACCATTGCAATTGCGGTTTCTGCAGTTTCATTATTAGCTGTCCCAACATTAATGGCTTCTCAAAACTGGGACGATCATAATAGATCAGATAGATACACAACCCGCTTAAATGCACAAGCTTATTTAGAAAGCTGTGACGAGAATGCCATTATGTTTACCATTGGAGACAATGATACATTCCCGCTTTGGTACATGCAAGAGGTTGAAGGCATTAGAACCGATTTAAAACTAGTAAACACCAGCTTATTTGCCACAGATTGGTATATAGATCAAATGAAACGCGCAACTTATAAGGCTGCTCCTATCCCATCTCAATTAACACACGACCAATATAAATACGGAAGTTTAGATATTGCATATCACATAGAACACCCAAGATTTAAAGATTCTGTGATTGCAATTAAAGATTTTATGCGTTGGATTTCTTCAGATAGTGATGCTACTTATTACATTGATGAAGAGAATAATATTAAAGAAAAATTCTACCCAACAAATAGAATTCGAATTCCTGTTAACAAAGAAAATGTCTTAAAAAGCGGTGTTGTTGCTCAAAAAGATGCAGATAAAATTGTAGACTTTATAGACATTACTATAGACGACAGAGGTATTACAAAAAACAGAATTTTAATGCTAGATGTTTTAGCAAATAACGATTGGAAACGCCCTATCTACTTTACAGGTGGCGCAAGCGCTGATGAAGAATATATTTGGTTGAAAGATTATTTACAGTTAGACGGGTTAGCTTTTAAATTAGTACCTATAAAAACACCTGCTAAATATGTTGATCAAAATGGCAGAAAACGTGAAGTAAGCTTGTTTGACATTGGTAGAATCGATGCTGAAAAAATGTACGCAAATATTCAGAAATTAGAATGGAAAAACATCAACAGCGGTAAAATTTATTTAGACGAACAAACGAAAAGAAACGCAATTTCCTTAAGAAACAGTCTAATGCGTTTGTCTGATGCGTTTGCTAAAGAAGGAGATACCCTAAAAGCCATAGAAATTTTAGACCTATCTTTAGACAAATTGCCTATAGAAAAATTTGATCATTACAGTCTATCTTTAGGCTACCCAGAAATGTATTACAATTTAGGTGAAAATGAAAAAGCGAAAAAAACAGCGAATATCTTAGCTCGCTTAATTACAGAAAAATTAACTTGGCTAAGTACTTTTAGTAAAAATGACAGCGATCTTGTTTTTGATGAAATTGACACCTCTTTATACATGTTTAAAAACTTAATAGATCAGGTAGAAAGAGGAAGTAAAGACAAAAACTATGTTTCTAAAATTCAAACAGATTTTATGAACGCAGTTAAACTTTTTGGTCATTTACTGCCAGATGAAGAAAACACAGAAGACTTAGAGATAATTAAAGATTAGTTTTGAAATTATATTTCCCCCGAACGCCAAATAGTATTATAAGGTTTTTCTTTAAATATGTTTGGCGTTTTTCTTTGGATACAAAAGAGATTTACCTCACTTTTGATGATGGACCAACACCGGAAATTACAGATTTTGTTTTAGATGAGCTAAAAAAATACGAAGCAAAAGCAACTTTTTTTTGCATTGGAAAAAACATAGTAAATCATCCGGATATTTTTAAACGAATTATTATTGAAGGGCATGCTGTAGGAAATCATACGCAAAATCATTTGAAAGGCTGGTGTACTAAAAATGGCTCTTACCTAGAAAATGTTGATTTATGTGAAGAAACAATTACAAAATTTAACGACGCTACAATTAAACAAAAACTTTTTAGACCTCCTTACGGAAAGATAAAAAAATCTCAAGCGAAAGAAATTCTTAAGAAAGGCTATAAAATAATTATGTGGACTGTCTTATCCGCAGATTTTGATACTTCAATTTCTAATGAAAAATGCTTGCAAAACGTCTTAAAAAACACCGAAAGTGGAAGTATTATTGTTTTTCATGATAGTGTAAAAGCTTCAGAAAAATTAAAGTATGTTTTACCTAAAGTTTTAAAAAAGTTTTCTGAAAAAGGTTTTTGTTTTAAAGCAATTTAAAATACCCGCTACTTAAAAACATAATTATTGCGAGTAACCTGTAGTAAATTATATTTGCTGCTATAACAGGTTTTATTTTTTCCTTTTTATTTTCTTTTTATTCTCAAATCGAAACTCATTCAACTCTTTCAATTCCTTTGCAATTTTCTCATTCCATTCAAAAACTTTTTGTTCGTTTGCACCACTTTCTGTTTCTTTGATTAGTTTTAATCGAATTTCAGAAAACTCTGCCATTATTTCATTGCTTATTTTATTCATAATATCAAAACCTTTCGATATTTTCCATTTTTTTATAAATAAGATCTGCCTAAATTTACGTGCTTGAATTTCTGCAAGGTTAAACTGAGTTTATTGGAATTCAATTTGCTTTTTAATACTTTCTACTTTAGTTGAGTCTATCCAAGAAGCATTTCCTAGAAATAGGTTTTCAATTTTACTATTCAGGTTTCATTTTAAAAAATCAAACCCTTGTGCTGAATAAGAAATCATAAACTGACTATAAACAGCATGATTATTTTCGTCACTAATTTTTATTTTAAAATCTTCTTCTGTAAGGTTTTTCTCGGCACTCCATCTTATTTGACCATTTTGCAACTCTTGCCCGAAACTTAAATTAGAAAAAAATATGCTCATAATAATTGCTAAATATTTTTTTTTCATTGCTGTTTTTATAAATTTATTTTCAACGAACTACAAGGTTACTTTTTAATAATTTGATACAAACTTAATAAAAAACAAGAAATCACTTCGTTCTTCTCGATAAAGATAGCCAGCAAGCAATTATAGCCCCGATTGAGCGGTTTGTTTGAGCTCTTTTTTATTCCTTTTTCAGGATAAAAAAAGCGAGTAGCGAAAGCGGGAAATAGCTTCTAAAAATCAAATATATTGTTGTACCAAACCAATTAAAGTATTAGCATCTTGAAAACCCGTTTGACGCCATTTCATTTCGCCGTTTTTATAAATCATAAACGTAGGATTTCCTTTTACACGCAGAGAGTCTGCAAGAAATTCGTTTTTAGTTATGTCTATCTTAATTACTTTGGCTGTATCGCCCAAAGCTGCGGCAACACCTTTAAGTATTTTTAAAGTGTTTTCTGCGTCTCCTAAGTCTGTATAGAAGTCTATAAGTACTGGTTTTTGAACGCTAATTAATTCTCCGAATTTTGTCATATCATAAGTTTTTTAAGGGAAAAACGTATAGAACATTTAATAGTTAATTTACAAATATAAGAAACCTATAGGACTCTGCTCATTATCAACCTTTTTTCAATTCTATAACCGTAATTTCTGGCCAAATACCTACTCTACCAGGAAATGCATGGTACCCAAAACCTCTATTTACATTTATATACCTGCCTGCTTCTTCGTACAAACCTGCCCATTGTTTGTAAACGAATTTAGACGGACTCCATTTTAACCAACCCGGAATTTCGATACCCATTTGCAAACCATGTGTATGACCGCTTAAAGTTAAATGATAATGAAAAGGGTCTTGTTTTACTTTATATTCCCAATGACTAGGATCGTGAGACATTAAGATTTTAAAATCTTCTTTTTTGATGTTTGCTGAAGCTTTTTGTAGATCTCCTGCTTGGTTAAATCCTTTTCCCCAATTCTCTACGCCTACTAAAGCAATTTTTTGTCCGTCTTTTTCTAAATACCGATGCTCATCTAGTAATAAATCGAATCCTATTTTTTGATGAATGTCTTTTACTTTCTGAAAATTATCGATTTTGTCTTGCGGATTGTCCCAATCCATATAATCGCCATAATCATGGTTTCCTAAAATAGAATATTTTCCTTCTTTAGCTTCTAACTTGTCGAAAACATCCATCCAATTATCCATTTCATCGGCTTTATTATTTACAATATCTCCTGTAAACAACATAATATCAGATTTTTGCTCGTTGATTAGATCGACGCCATATCTAATTTTTTCTTTGTTGGTAAAACTACCCGAATGAATATCTGAAATTTGGGTAATTGTAAAACCATCGAATGCTTCGGGTAAATCTTTAAATGTTAATTGATATTTTAAAACCTTGTAATTGTATTTTCCTTGCACAATTCCGTAGATAAAAGAGGCAAAAGGTATTGCCGCCAAACCCAAAGCTATTTGGGAAATAAATTTTCTTCTACCAACCAAAGGTTTTGTATCGCCAGATGAAATTGCAGAAATCAATTTTAGAATCCATCTATACATATCTTCACCAAAAAGAATTAAAATAATAACCAACTTAGGTATTGAAACCGTTAATAACAAACCCATCGCCATTTGAAATTGTGGCGTTTGACCGTTACTTCTATCGTACCCAAAAATGGTAATAAAAGAATATAAATAGACCCCAACACTAGTTGCTAAGAATAAAAAACGGACTAGCTTACTTTTTGAAATGGTTTTAAAGGCTTGAAACGTGTAAATTTCTACTGCAACAATTAAAATGGTTATTAAGATTAGAGGAATTACCCAACGTGGCATATAATAAGTTTAAAAATTTTATCAAAGATAGCGGTTATAATGTCGATGGAATTTTAATAGCATGTTAAAGTTTTGTAGCTTTACTGCTGCGTCTGTAGTGACAATATTGTTCACTCGTTTTCATAAGAATCATCATCCAAATAGGTTACAAAATAGATATGTCAGATCAAAAAAGAGTTTTTTTAGTGGATGCTTTTGCATTAATTTTTAGAGGTTATTATGCTTTTATAAAAAACCCAAGAATTAATAGTAAAGGTTTGGATACCTCTGCAATTATGGGTTTTATGAATTCGCTTTTAGATGTTATAAAACGAGAAAGACCAGATCATTTAGCGGTTTGTTTTGATAAAGGCGGAAGTGTAGACAGAGTAGAAATGTTTGAAGCGTATAAAGCAAACAGAGATGAAACTCCGGAAGCTATAAAATTGGCAGTGCCATACATTCAAGAGATTTTAAAAGCCATGCACATACCTATAATGGTAAAAGAAGGTTTTGAGGCAGATGATGTTATTGGAACCCTTTCTAAACAAGCAGAAAAAGAAGGTTACAAAACTTATATGGTAACACCAGATAAGGATTTTGCACAACTAGTTTCTGAAAACATTTTTATGTACAAACCTCGTTTTGGTGGTGGTTACGATATTTGGGGAGTACCAGAAGTACAAGAAAAATTTGGAGTAGAAACACCAGAACAAGTCATCGATTTTTTAGGAATGATGGGAGATTCTGCAGATAATATTCCTGGTTTACCTGGCGTTGGAGAAAAAACGGCTAAAAAGTTTTTAGCTACTTATGGTTCTATGGAAAACCTCCTAGCAAATACGCATGAGCTAAAAGGAAAAATGAAGGAGAAAGTGGAAGCTGCCAAAGACTTGGGCATCCTTTCTAAGCAATTGGCAACCATTATGCTAGATGTTCCTGTCACTTTTCATGCGAAAGATTTTGAACTAGATCAACCAGACATTCAAAAAGTAACCGAACTTTTTAACGAGTTAGAGTTTCGAAATTTATTAACCAATTTCACGAAAACTTTTGCTGTTGAAAATGCGGAAAAAACAAACTCAGCAGAAAGTTCTTCAAATGTCACTTCGAGCGCGGTCGAGAAGTCAACAACTAAAAAGCCAGCACCGATTCCTGAAGGTCAGTTTGATTTATTTGCTGCACCAGGAACCGGAAGTGTTTCTGAAGCCGAAGTAGCTTCCGGATTTAAAACCATAAAAGATACGAGTCATTTTTACCAACATATCGATTCGCCTTTCTCAAGAAAATTATTACTTAAAAAGTTAATGGAACAAACTTCTGTTTGTTTTGATACAGAAACAACAGGTTTAAAAGCCTTAGAAGTTGAACTAATAGGAATTGCTTTTTCTTATGAAGTTGGTAAAGGGTATTATGTTTCTTTCCCAGAAGACCAAGAAGAAACAAAAACCATTTTAGAAGAATTTAGACCGTTTTTTGAATCTCAAATTGAAAAAATTGGTCATAATTTAAAATATGATATCAAAGTTTTATCGAATTATGACATGCCTGTAAAAGGGAAGTTATTTGATACCATGATTGCGCATTACCTCATCAATCCAGATATGCGCCATAATATGGATATGTTGGCAGAAACGTATTTGAATTATCAACCGGTTTCTATTGTAGATTTAATTGGTAAAAAAGGGAAAAATCAGCTTTCTATGCGTGTTGTTCCAGTTGCAGATCAAACAGAATATGCTGTTGAAGATGCAGATATTACCTTTCAATTGAAACAACTTTTTACGGGGGAATTAGAAAGTGGAAATGTGACCAAGCTTTTTAATGAGATTGAATTGCCTTTAGTTTCGGTATTAACTGCCATGGAAATTGAGGGAATAAACATCAATATTAATTTTCTAAAAGAATTGTCTGTTGCCTTAACGGATGACATCAACAGGCTTGAAAAAAATATTTACGAACAAGCGGGAGAAGAGTTTAATATTGCTTCACCCAAACAACTAGGTATTGTATTGTTCGAAAAAATGGAATTGGTAAAGAAACCTAAAAAGACAAAAACTGGTCAGTATAAAACAGGAGAAGATATTTTATCTTTCTTAGCTAAAGATCATGAAATTATTAGAGATATTCAAGAATATCGTCAGTATAAAAAGTTACAAAGTACGTATGTAGATGCCTTGCCAAATGAAGTGAATCCGAAAACAGGCAGAATTCATACCGAATATATGCAAGCAGTTGCTGCAACCGGAAGGTTGAGTTCTAATAACCCGAATTTACAAAACATACCTATTAGAACAGAGCGTGGTAAAGAAGTTAGAAAATCTTTTATCCCAAGAGATGAAAACTATGTATTGTTAGCGGCAGATTATTCTCAAATAGAATTAAGAATTATTGCTGCTTTAAGCAAAGAAGAAAACATGATTGAGGCTTTTAAAAACGGAGAAGATATTCACGCTTCTACTGCTGCAAAAGTATTTAATGTTCCTTTAGATGAAGTAACACGCGAACAACGTAGCAACGCAAAAACGGTGAATTTCGGAATTGTATATGGAGTTTCTGCATTCGGATTAAGTAATCAAACCGATTTATCTAGAAGTGAAGCAAAAGAATTAATCGACACCTATTATGAAACATATCCGAAGTTAAAAGCATACATGTCTGCACAAGTAGATTTTGCAAGAGAACATGGCTATGTAGAAACGGTCTTAAATAGACGTAGGTATTTGAAAGATATCAACTCTAGAAATGCAATGGTTAGAAGTGGTGCCGAAAGAAATGCTGTAAATGCGCCGATACAAGGTTCTGCGGCAGACATTATAAAATTAGCAATGATTAATATTCACAACCGTTTTGAGAAAGAAGGTTTTAAATCGAAAATGTTATTGCAAGTGCATGATGAACTGGTTTTTGATGCACATAAAGACGAGTTAGACATTATTAAACCCATTATAAAACATGAAATGGAGAATGCTTTTAAAATGAGTGTTCCTTTAGATGTTGAAGTAGGTATTGGAGAAAATTGGTTACAAGCACACTAGAATATATAAAATGGAATTAGATTATATTGAAAATATAAATGGTCATGAACAAAATATTGTACGACTATATAACTTTAATAAAGCAGAAGCAATTCTGTTTAGAGATTTATTGGTAGACACCATTATCCTTAAAAGAAAGAAGCTAGATTTAGCAGAAGTAGATTTTATAACGCCACGTAATTGTAATTTAATTTTCGGGTTATTTAAATCTGACGAAGGGATAATGACAAAAGATAACGAAACTTTTTTCTGTGTTTTAACTATTGAAGGTTTTACAAATATGGCAAGACTTTTAGAGCCTTTTTGTAAGAAAGAATCTAAGGGCTATGAATACTTATACGATATCGACAATCCGACTGATTTATTATTTTGTCCGACAGCTACCTAATAAAACATGAAAAACTTTAAATTTTTAGTACTCTTTGTTTTTATTCTAGGGAGTTGCAACACTTCCAAAAAAATAGAATTACCAAATTTATCTGTTGAAAAAACTACAGATAGTTTAGAAATATTTGGTAAAAATATTATCTCTACATCACTTTTTGAAAGAGATTTTGCATTGTCACCGAACAGAGATGAAATTATTCACACTTTAGGAGAATACAAACAGAAAAGAAGATTTTTAGTTCACTTAAAAAAAGAGAATAAAACCTGGAGCAAACCGAAAGTGATGAACATTTCTGGAGAACACCAAGACATTGAACCTTTCTTTTCTGTAGACGGGAAACAATTATTTTTCGCCTCTAACAGACCTCTAAAAAACAATAGCAACAGAAAAGATTATAATATTTGGGTTAGTAAAAAAGAAGGAAATAAATGGAGTACTCCTATAGCATTAGATACGCTTATTAATACGGAAAAAGATGAGTTTTATCCTTCAGTTTCTGCTAATGGAAATTTGTATTTTACTGCTGTAAGAAAAGACGGAATAGGAACTGAAGATATTTTTGTTGCTAATTACGTTCATGGAAAATATCAAAAACCAAAAGTTTTAAGTAAAAATATAAACACTAAAACCTATGAGTTTAATGCTTTTGTGAATCCGGATGAAAACCTACTCATTTTTAGTTCTTTTGGAAGAAAAGATGGTTTCGGAGGTGGAGATTTATACTTCAGCACAAAAGATGAGAATGGAGATTGGCAAAAAGCTAAAAATATGGGTGAAAAAATTAATTCTACATCCTTAGATTTTTGTCCTTTTTACGATGCAAAAACGAAAAACTTATATTTTTCAAGTGAACGATCAAGCATCAATCAAAAAAAATATTCTATAGAGAGTCTAGTTGAATACGCAAATTCTATAGAAAACGGAATGTCGAATATTTATAGGGTTAAATTTGATACAAACGATAAGTAAAAGGTTCCTTTAAAGATTGAAGTTATAATTGTTAATGAATTAGTTCGAACCTCAATAAAAAAATTAGTGATGAAATATTTAAGACTATTACTTATTCTTGTGCTACTTGGCTCTTGTTCTAAAAACAGCTATCAAATCTCAAAAAAAACGTACAATAAAGAAACTAAAAAGCTAGGGAAATCTCTTCGAGAAATTAAGCAAGACACTATAAATAATAGAATAACAAACGTTATAAAGTCTCAAAACTTCAATTTAAGAAAACCAAATTTAATTGTTATTCATCACACAGCGCAAGACAGCTGTAAACAAACCTACAAAACCTTTGCTTTAAAACGCACACAAGTAAGTTCTCACTACGTAATTTGTAACGACGGAACGATTACACAAATGCTAAACGACTTACTAAGAGGTTGGCACGCTGGTGGCGGAAGTTGGGGTAAAAACACAGATATAAATAGTGCTTCTATAGGAATTGAATTAGATAATGATGGTTCAGAACCTTTTTCTTATGCTCAAATAAACAGTTTGGTTTTCTTACTTCAAAAATTAACAGAAAAGTATAAAATACCATCGCAAAACATCGTTGGTCATGCTGATATTGCCCCTGGTAGAAAAACAGATCCGAGTGCATTATTTCCTTGGAAGGCATTAGCAGATAGCGGACTCGGAATTTGGTATGATGAAGAAAATTTAGACACAGTAGTACTTCCTTTAAACTTTAATACCACTTTTGCTTTAAAATATATTGGTTACAATACAACCAATTTAAAAAACGCTATTTACTCGTTTAAACTCCGTTTCAATTCTGAAGAAGTATCTCATGAATTGACTGAAAAGGATAAAAAAATTCTATTTTTATTGATGAATGAAATTTAAAAACCTTTTTAATTTCTAGTTCTTTAGATACAACAGTTTTAAGAGGAAATTACTTTATTATTTAAGGTTAGAACAGATGTTTATTGCTGTTTCATTTCTCCTCAATTTTTACTAAAGGAATGTTAATATCTCTATTCGTTTCTAATCCTACTCATAAAATCTTTAAATTGGTGGCGAAACTAACTACTTACTATTTTATTTAACAAATTAAAAATGAAACAATCACTTCTATGGCTACTCTGTCTAGTCACGTCTCTTAACTTTGCTCAAAGCAACAATCAATCAAAACTTACCATCGACCAAATAATGCTTGGTGAAGATTTTGTAGGATACGCTCCAACACGCATCAACTGGTCCGATGATAATAAAGATATCTATTTTAGTTGGAACCCAGACAATGACACTTTACGTTCATCATATAAAGTAAATGTAAAATCTAAAACCATAAACAAACGTACTTTTTCTGAACTTAAAAACAGTACTGGTTATGGTAATTACACGAAGGACTACAAATGGAAGGTAGCTTCTAAAAACGGTGATCTCTATTTAATGAACATGTCTAACTATACCGTTAAACAAATAACAAAAACTGAATCGAGAGAATCAAGCCCTCAATTTTCAGGAGATAATACATCAATTGTGTATCAATTAAGTAATAATTTATATAAATGGGATATTACAAGTGGAATTACACAACAATTGACCAACTTTAAAAAAGGTTCTAAAAAATCTGATGAAACAGCAACTGAACAAGATGAATGGTTAAGAAATGATCAACTAAAGTATTTTAATGTTCTTGAAAAGCGTAAAAATGAACGTGATGCACGTACATACAGAAATGAGCAAACTAAAATAGAAGACTTAGAAACCACTTATACTGGAAGTAAAAGTGTATACGGATTACAAATCTCTCCAGACTTAAATTACGTTGTTTATAATTTATATAAATCTTCAAAAAATAAAAATACTATTGTACCCGATTTTGTAACAGAAAGCGGTTATACTACAGATTTGAATGCACATTCTAAAACAGGAAGCAAACAAGCTTCCTCAGAATCTTGGATTTTAAACTTAAAAACAAAGGAAACATATCAAATTAAAGCAGACGAAATTGATGGTATTTTTGATAAACCAAAATACCTAAAAGAGTATGTTGCAAAAGACTCAGTATTTAATCCACTTTACAAGTCAGTTAGAGCTGTAAATATTGGTAATCCTGTCTTCTCTAACGATAGTAAAGCTGTTGTAAACATTACATCACAAGATTATAAAGACCGTTGGATTATGTCTTTAGACCTTACTAACGGAAAATTAAAACAAATAGATAGACAACATGATGATGCATGGATCGGTGGACCAGAAGTTGGTTGGTTTTCACGTGGCGTTATAGGTTGGACAGATGAAAACAATATTTGGTTTAAATCTGAAAAAACAGGATATTCTCATATTTATACTGCCAATGTGAATTCTGGTAAGATTAAAGCATTAACAGCAGGAAATTTCGAGATTTTAAACACAGAATTATCAAAAGATAAAAAGACGTTTTATATAACAAGTAATAAAGTAAGTCCGCACGAACATCACTTTTACCATTTACCTGTTAAAGGTGGAAAAATGAAGCAGATTACCTCTAGAAAAGGGGGGCATGAAGTTACTATTTCGCCAGACGAAAAACAATTAGCCATTCGTTATTCTTACACCAACAAACCTTGGGAATTGTTTGTAATGCCTAATAAAGCAGGTTCTAAAATGACACAACTTACAACATCAACAACCAAAGAATTTAACTCACACCAATGGATTGATTCTGAAATTGTTCAATTTACTGCCAGAGATGGTGTAAAAGTTCCGGCAACACTTTACAAACCAAAAGCATCTAATAAAAATGGAGCTGCTGTACTATTTGTTCATGGTGCTGGTTATACACAAAACGTACATTATTGGTGGCCCTCTTACTTTAGAGAATATATGTTTCATAACTTTCTAGTAGATAATGGTTATACCGTTTTAGCAATAGATTATAGAGCTAGTGAAGGTTACGGACGCGATTGGCGAACTTCAATTTATAGACATATGGGAGGAAAAGATTTAGACGACCATGTTGATGGTGCTAAATACTTAGTAGACCAACAAGGAATAGATAAAGACAGAATTGGCATTTACGGTGGTTCTTACGGTGGTTTTATTACATTAATGGCTCTATTTAACGCTCCAGATACGTTTAAAAGTGGTGCAGCATTAAGATCTGTAACAGATTGGGCACATTACAACCACGGTTATACAGCAAATATTTTAAATACACCAGTAGAAGATCCTATCGCTTATAGAAGAAGCTCTCCTTTATATTTTGCTGAAGGTTTAAAGAACAACCTACTAATACTTCATGGTATGGTAGATACAAATGTACATTTTCAAGATGTTGTACGATTATCTCAGCGCTTAATTGAATTGAAAAAAGAAAATTGGGAAATGGCTTTGTTTCCTATGGAATCTCACGGCTTTATAGAAGCCTCTAGTTGGTCGGATGAATACCGACGTATCTATAAGTTATTTGAGGAAACACTCAAAAAATAGTTTCAACTTAAGTCTTATATAAAGAGATTGATACCTTTCTGATACATAAAAAAACCAATGAATTTTCTTTCATTGGTTTTTTTTCGGCTAATAGATTATGTGCCAAAGTTAGTATGAAGTAAAATTAACCAGAATTACAGTAACAAATCAATTTTATACGTAATTTTGCATTCGAATTATGAGCATCATATCTAAAGACATACAAAAAGCAGTAGCATTATTAACTAACGAGCAATTGGTAGCGATACCAACTGAAACCGTTTATGGTTTGGCTGGAAATATTTTTAGCGAAAAAGCGATTAAAAGTATTTTCTCTACAAAGAAACGTCCGTTTTTTAATCCGTTAATTGTGCACGTTCCTTCTGTAGATTCTTTAGAAGGTATTGTAACTCATATTCCTGAAAAAGCAAAATTACTAGCAACTGCTTTTTGGCCAGGTGCTATGACTTTAGTTTTAAAAAAGAGCAAGAAAATTCCGGATATTATTACCGCAGGAAAAGACACTGTTGCCGTTCGTGTACCAAATCATCCAGTTACTTTAGAGTTATTAAGACAACTCCCTTTTCCTTTGGCAGCACCAAGTGCAAACCCTTTTGGAAGCATTAGTCCTACTAAACCAGCTCACGTAGAACGTTATTTTAAAGATGATATTCAAATGGTTCTAGATGGTGGGGCTTGTAGAAACGGAATTGAATCTACCATTATTGGTTTCGAAAATGAAGAACCAATTATTTACAGATTAGGCGCTTTGGCTTTAGAAGAGATTGAAGCTGTTGTAGGTAAAATAAACATCAAAAATAAAGAAGAAATTAGCCCAAATGCACCTGGAATGTTAGCAAGACATTACGCACCAAAGACACGTACTTTTTTAGTTGATGATGTTGCTTCCGAAGTAAAAAAACATCTAGGAAAAAAAATAGGTATTTTAGTTTTCAAACAATCTTTAGAGAATACTTCTTTAACAGAGGTTGTTTTATCAAAAAATGGTTCTATACAGGAAGCTGCATCTAGATTATATGATGCAATGCATACATTAGACAGTAAAAATTTAGACATTATTATTGCTGAAAAATTTCCTGAATCTGGTTTAGGTAATTCTATAAATGACCGTTTGCAACGTGCTACTTTTAAATAAATTATCGAACAAATCTATACGTTGCTTTTATTAAAAAAGTATCATTTGCAGGAACATCAAAAATCTGATTATCTACACTCTCTGTTAACGGATCATTAAAATCTTGCGCCCCAGAAGAACGTTCTTGTAATCTAAAAATAGTTCATTTATATTAAATCTTCAAAATTGCTCTTTAGCATTTTCCCAAAACGCAATTAGATAAAAGGAATCTTCATCTCTGTATTCCAACCTTTCTCATCTACATTAGCATCCATATATGAAAGTAAGGTTCTAGGTTCCGTCCCAATTACTTCCATTCTGTGTTACAATTTCATCGGGTATAACTACAGCTGTTGTTGTAAAAACAAAAGTAACCCTTTTACCATGATAGCTATCTATTACTACTTCACTCTATCTCCTGCAAAACCATCTCTTCTGGTTAACCTTTGTTGAATTAATTCTGAACTATTGCCTAAACCTATAATAACAACATATAAATATTTTGCATTATATATCACTTTAAATTTCATTGATTTTTTTGATTGATTTTATCACGTAGCAGAGATACTTTTATAACCAACTAATAGATTTCACAAAAGTCCCCTTCTAATTTCTTAAACTTTTCTCAAGGTTGGTTTAATATTAGACAGTATTTTTTCTAGTAAAAAAGTTAAAAAATAATCTAAATCACTATTTGTCAATCAAATAAATAGCATTACATTTGCACTCCTTTTTTAAGGAAAATGAATTATATTAATATACAAAAACTAATAGTGTAATTATGAACACATTAAGTTACAAAACAGTATCAGCAAACAGCGCTACCGTAAACAAGGAGTGGGTTTTGGTTGATGCGGACGGGCAAACGTTGGGTCGTCTATCTTCTATCGTAGCAAAGCTAATTAGAGGTAAGTACAAACCAAACTTTACTCCTCACGTAGATTGTGGAGACAACGTGGTTATTATCAACGCAGAAAAAATCGTATTATCTGGAAACAAATGGAAAGAGAAATCTTACATCCGTCACACAGGATATCCAGGAGGACAAAGATCATTAACTGCAACAGAAATGTTTGAGAAAGATCCTACAAGATTAATCGAAAAAGCAGTAAAAGGAATGTTACCAAAAAATATTTTGGGAGCAGCTTTGTACAGAAACTTGTATGTATATGCAGGAACAGAGCACAAACACGCAGGTCAAGCACCTAAAGCTATTAACCT
Source organism: Polaribacter sp. ALD11 (assembly GCF_002831685.1). NCBI lineage: Bacteria > Pseudomonadati > Bacteroidota > Flavobacteriia > Flavobacteriales > Flavobacteriaceae > Polaribacter > Polaribacter sp. ALD11. Next base: position 2,055,539 of record NZ_CP025119.1, read on the forward strand.
TAACGATCTTTTATAATGGATATAGTACACAAAATAGGTAGAAGAAAAACAGCTGTTGCTCGTATTTATCTTTCAGAAGGTAAAGGAGACATTACTGTAAACAAAAAAGACTTTAAAAGTTATTTCACAACAGGAACTTTACAGTACAAAGTTCAACAACCATTAATGTTAACAGAAAACTTAGAGTCTTATGACATTAAAGTTAATGTTTACGGTGGAGGAATAACAGGACAGGCTGAGGCAATTCGTTTAGCAATCACTAGAGCATTGGTTCATATTGATGCTGAACACAGAATTATCTTGAAACCAGAAGGTTTATTAACGCGTGATCCTAGAATGGTTGAACGTAAGAAATTTGGTCAGAAGAAAGCACGTAAAAAATTCCAATTCTCGAAACGTTAATATATTACGCAGAATTTATGCTGTATTATATTATATCGAGAACTGTTATTATTACACACAATTAATATTAAACAGTTTAGCATCTAAATAGTTAAGACTCGAAAGACTACTTAATTATTGATTTCAAAACAGAAAGTAAACACATTTAGAAAATGGCAAACGTAAACATTCAAGAATTATTAGATAATGGTGTACATTTCGGACACCTTACTAGAAAATGGAACCCAAACATGGCTCCTTATATTTATACAGAAAGAAATGGTGTTCACATCATCGATTTGTATAAAACTGCTGCAAAAATAGAAGAAACTTCAGAAGCTTTAAAAAAGATCGCTAACTCTGGACGTAAAATTTTATTTGTTGCAACTAAAAAGCAAGCAAAAGATATTGTTGCTGAAAAAGCAAAAGCAGTAAGCATGCCTTTCATTACTGAAAGATGGCCTGGTGGAATGTTAACGAACTTTGTTACTATTAGAAAAGCTGTTAAGAAAATGGCTTTAATCGATAGAATGAAGACAGATGGTTCTTTTGATGCATTATCTAAAAGAGAAAAATTACAAATCAATCGTCAGAGAGAGAAATTAGAAAAGAATTTAGGTTCTATTTCAGATATGACTCGTTTACCTGGAGCTTTATTTATAGTTGATATCAAAAAAGAACACATTGCAGTAGCAGAAGCTCAAAAATTAAATATTCCAATTTTTGCAATGGTAGATACAAACTCTGACCCAAGACAAGTAGACTACGTAATTCCTGCAAATGATGATGCTTCTAAATCTATAGACATTGTATTATCTTTTGTTACAAATGCAGTTGCAGAAGGTTTATCTGATAGAAAAGCAGACAAAGAAAAAGTAAAAGAAGCTCCTAAAAAAGAAGAAGCTAAAGTAGAAGCTCCAAAGGCTGAAGCTGAGGTTGAAGCTCCTGTAAAGGAAGAAGCTACTGATGCACCTGCTGAAGAAAAAAAATAATTTAATAACAATCTAGAAACTTAGGTTTCTTAACAAAAAATAAGTGACATGGTAAAAGTAAGTGCTGCTGACGTTAAAAATTTAAGAGAAGCTACTGGAGCTGGAATGATGGACTGTAAAAAGGCATTAGTAGAGGCAGAAAATAACTTCGACGAAGCAATAAACATTTTACGTAAAAAGGGTCAAAAAATTGCTGCAAAAAGAGCTGATAGAGATTCTACAGAAGGAGTTGCAGTAACAAGAATTAACGACTCTAAAACAGAAGGTGTAGCAATCGTTTTAGCTTGTGAAACTGATTTTGTTGGTAAAAACGAATCTTTCGTAGCTTTAGGTGGTCAATTTGCAGACATTGCTTTAAATTCAGCAGATAAAGAAGCTTTCTTAGCTGCAGATTTTGGAGGAATGACGGTTGCCGATAAATTAGTTGAACAAACTGGTGTTATTGGAGAAAAGTTAGAGATAACAGCTTTTGAAAAAATAGAAGCTGCTTATGTTGGTGCTTATACTCACATTGGTAAAATTGCTGCTATTGTTGGTTTATCTGCTGTTGTAGATAATGCTGAAACTTTAGCTAAAGATGTTGCAATGCAAGTTGCTTCTATGGGTGCATCTACATTATCTTATAAAGATTTTGACCCTGCATTTGTAGCTGCAGAAACTGAAGCTAGAATTGCTGTAATCGAAAAAGATAATATCGAGTTAGGTAGATTGGGCAAGACGTTGAAAAACGTTCCTCAATTTATCTCTATGTCTCAATTATCTGATACCATTTTAGCTAAAGCTGAAGAAGCTGCTAAAGCTGAATTAAAAGCTGAAGGGAAACCAGAGCAAATTTGGGATAGAATCTTACCAGGAAAAATGGAAAGATTTATTGCTGATAACACAACTTTAGATATGGAACAATGTCTTTTAGATCAATCTTTTATTAAAGATGAGAAGAAAAATGTTGCACAATACGTTAAAACGTATGGTGATGTTTCTGTAAGTGGATTCAAAAGAGTTACTTTAGGATAAACATTCTAAAAATCATATTTTAAAACCTCGTTTTCATACTATTTGAAAACGAGGTTTTTTTTTGTTCAAAAAAAGGAAACTCAAAAAAAATACGTAATTTTGCTCAACTCTTAAAATAAACTATGCAATACAAAAGAATTCTTTTAAAATTAAGCGGAGAAGCTTTAATGGGAGAAAGACCCTACGGAATTGATCCAAAACGTTTAGCTGAATATGCCAAAGAAATAAAAGAAGTAGTACAGAAAGGAATCGAAGTTGCCATTGTAATTGGTGGTGGAAATATCTTTAGAGGTGTTGCTGGTGCTGCAAATGGTATGGATCGTGTACAAGGAGACCACATGGGAATGTTGGCTACATGTATAAACGGTTTGGCTTTACAAAGTGCTTTAGAAGACGAAGATGTAAAAACGCGTTTACAAACAGCTTTAGAAATTAAAGAGGTTGCAGAACCATATATCAAAAGAAAAGCAATTCGTCATTTAGAAAAAGGACGTGTTGTTATTTTTGGGGCAGGAACAGGTAACCCTTACTTTACAACAGATACTGCCGCCGTTTTAAGAGCAATAGAAATAGATGCAGATGCTATTTTAAAAGGAACTCGTGTAGATGGAATTTACAATGTAGATCCAGAAAAGAATGAGAATGCTGTTAAATTTGAAACAATTACTTTTAAAGAAGTTATTGAAAAAGGTTTAAAGGTAATGGACATGACTGCATTTACCTTGAGTGAAGAAAATAATCTACCAATAATTGTATTTGACATGAATACACACGGAAACTTATTAAAATTGGTTTCAGGAGAAAAAATTGGTACTATTGTTGATAATAAATAAAATCTTGAAATTATTACAAAGATGAATGAAGAAGTTGAATTTATATTAGACACTACTAAAGAAGCAATGGTTAACGCAATTGCTCATTTAGAAAAAGAACTAAGAGCTATTAGAGCTGGTAAAGCTACACCTGCTATGTTAGGAAATGTAATGGTAGATTATTATGGTTCTCAAACGCCATTAAGTCAAGTTGCAAATGTTACCACACCAGATCCAAGAACGATAGCAATACAACCTTGGGAAAAAAATATGTTACAACCAATTGAAAAAGCAGTTATGGTTGCTAATCTTGGTTTTAACCCAATGAATAATGGTGATATTATTATGATTAATGTACCACCATTAACTGAAGAAAGAAGAATCGGTTTAGCAAAACAAGCAAAAGCGGAAGCAGAACATGCTAAAGTTGGTATTAGAAATGCCAGAAAAGATGCAAATAACGATATTAAGAAAACTGATATTTCTGACGATTTAAAGAAAGATTCTGAAGCAGAAGTACAAAAGCTTACAGATACTTATGTCAAAACGATAGAAGACAAACTTTCTGTAAAAGAAAAAGAAATTATGACAGTTTAATTACTGTCTAATTAAAAAAAGGTGTTTTAATAAAACACCTTTTTTTTTGCCTAGAACCCAACTTCAATTTAGTTACCTTTGCATAAAATTTTTTAAATGAATTTCTGGACAAAAGCTGCTGGCCTAATTTTAAGAAACCGTTACTTGGTTTTATTAATTATTGCATTAATAACAGCCTTTTTAGCATCTCAAATGAAGTATATGAAATTCTCATATACTGAAGCAAACCTTCTACCAGAAGACCATCAAGCAAATCTAGAGTATAATAAATTTTTAGAAATTTTTGGAGAAGAGGGCAATTTAGTTATTCTTGGCGTTAAAGATTCTACCGTTTTTACACCAGAAAAATTTAATGCTTGGAATAAATTAGTAGAGCAATTTGATGAAAGAGATGAAATAGATTTTACCATTTCCATTGCAGATGTTCAAAAGTTAAAGGCAGATAGAAAAAATAGAAAATTTATTCTAGAACCTTTATATGAGGAAGACCCTACTACAAAAGAAGAAGTAAATGCCATTAAAAAACAGCTTTTCGAAAAGCTTCCTTTTTATGACAACCTGCTTTACAACAAAAAAACAGGAACGCTGCAAACAGCAATCTATATTAAAAAAGAAATCATAAATACGCCAAAACGTAGAGATTTTATTTTTGACGTATTAATTCCTGCTATAGAAAAATTTGAAAAGGAAAATAATTTAGACGTTCGGGTTTCTGGAATGCCTTATATTAGAACCCTAAATGCACAAAACATTCAGGATGAAATTATCCTCTTTGTAGTTGGTGCATTAGGTATTACCGCCTTAATTTTCTTCTTTTTCTTCCGATCCTTTAGAGCTACCTTCATTACACTTTTGGTAGTTTTAATTGGTGTTATTTGGGCTTTCGGGTTTATAGGATTATTCCATTATGAAATCACCGTTTTATCTGCTTTAATACCTCCTTTAATTATTGTTATTGGGGTACCTAATGCGGTATTCCTAATCAATAAATATCAACAAGAAATAAAGAAACATGGCCAGCAAGCTAAAGCTTTACAGCGCGTAATTTCTAAAGTTGGAAATGCAACATTAATGACCAATATTACAACTGCATCTGGTTTTGCAACCTTTGTTTTTGTAAAAAGTAATTTACTACGTGAATTCGGAATTTTAGCTTCGGTAAATATTATCAGTATTTTTATTTTAGCTTTATTGATTATCCCGATTATTTATAGTTTTATGCCACTTCCTAAGAAGAAGCATTTAAGTCATCTTGAAACAAAGTGGATTGAAAATGTAGTAAACTGGATGGAAAAAATGGTAAGAAACCAAAGAATTACCATCTATTTTGCAACAGTTTTAGTAATCGTTTTAAGTATTATTGGTATCTATAAAATTACAGTTTCTGGTAGTTTAATTGAAGACATGCCTAAGAAAACAAACTTTTATAAAGATATTAAATTCTTCGAAAAGGAGTTTGGAGGTATTATGCCTTTAGAAATTTTAATAGATACAAAAAAAGACAAAGGTGTCATGAAGCTTTCCACTTTAAAAAGGATGGAAAAATTAAATGAAACTATAGAAACTTTTCCAGAACTATCAAAACCTATATCTGTAGTTAATCTTGTAAAATACTCTAAACAAGCCTATTATAGAGGTAATCCAAAATATTACCAATTACCAACAAATCAAGAGCAGAGTTATATTTTTTCATACACAAAGAATTCTAATAGTGATGCTGGCATGCTTAAAACATTTGTAGATTCTACAGGTCGTTATGCTAGAATCACCACTTTTATGAAAGATATCGGAACTGATAAGATGGATATTATTCAAGAGCGATTAAAAGCTGTAATTGCCAAAGAATTTCCTGCAGATAAATACACTGTTACATTAACAGGTAAAGCATTGGTCTTTATAAAAGGAACCAATTACTTGATTAAAAACTTAGTTATCTCCTTGTCTTTAGCCATTTTATTAATCGCTATTTTTATGGCTTGGATGTTTAGGTCGCCACAAATGATTTTAATTTCCTTAGTTCCAAACATGCTACCGCTGCTAATTACTGCTGGTTTAATGGGTTTTTTAGATATTCCTATAAAACCATCTACCATCTTAGTATTTAGTATTGCTTTTGGTATTTCTGTAGATGATACCATTCACTTTCTTGCTAAATATAGGCAAGAACTGATAGCTAATAAATGGAGAATAAAACCATCTGTTTATGCTGCTTTAAGAGAAACAGGTGTCAGTATGTTTTACACTTCAATTGTTTTATTCTTTGGTTTTTTAGTGTTTACACTTTCTAGTTTTGGTGGTACAATTGCCTTAGGTGGCTTAGTTTCTGTAACATTATTACTAGCAATGGTTTCTAACTTGTTATTATTACCTTCTTTATTACTAACTTTCGAGAAGAAAATTGCTAATAAAAAAGTGTTTAAGGAACCAAAAATGAGGATTTTCCCTCCAAAAGAAGAAAAAACAGAATAACTTTTAAGATTTTATTGATCTTTCATTCGTTGTTTAATTTCTAACAATAAAGTATCTTTACTCTTTTAACTAAGACTATTTTCGAATACAACATATTTAAAGATGATGATGAAAAATAACGTAGCAGAATTATTAAAATCAGGTACCGTTTTACAAGAAGTAATAATAAAAGGTTGGGTTAGAACCTTTAGAAGCAACAGATTTATTGCTTTAAATGATGGTTCTACCATAAACAATATACAGTGTGTAATCGATTTTGAAAACACTTCTGAAGAAACTTTAAAAAGAATAACTACAGGAGCAGCAGTTTCTATAAAAGGGATCATTGCAGAAAGTCAAGGAAAGGGGCAATCTGTAGAAATTCAAGTTTCTGAAATAGAAATTTTAGGAGATTCAAATGCAGATGAATATCCAATTCAACCAAAAAAACATAGTTTTGAATTTTTAAGAGAAAATGCACATTTACGCGTTAGAACAAATACGTTTAGTGCAGTGATGAGGGTGCGTTCTAAACTCTCTTTTGCGGTTCATAAATATTTTCAAGACAATGGTTTTAACTATGTAAACACCCCAATTGTAACGGGTTCTGATGCAGAAGGAGCAGGAGAAATGTTTAGAGTTACTTCTTTCGAAGACAATAAAGCACCGGTTACAGAAGATGGAAAAATAGATTATGCTAAAGATTTCTTCGGAAAAGAAACAAATCTTACTGTTTCTGGTCAATTAGAAGCAGAAGCGTATGCAATGGCTTTAGGTAAAGTTTACACTTTCGGACCAACTTTTAGAGCAGAAAATTCAAACACAACCCGTCATTTAGCAGAATTTTGGATGATTGAACCAGAAGTTGCCTTTATGGATTTAGATGGCAATATGGATTTAGCTGAAGATTTCATAAAATCTGTTTTAAGTGATGTTTTAGAAAACTGTAAAGAAGATTTAGCCTTTTTAGATGAACGCTTTACACAAGAAGAAAAGACAAAACCTCAATTACAGAGAAGTGATATGAGCCTGTTAGAAAAGTTGAAATTTGTAGCAGACAATAACTTTAAAAGAGTTTCTTATACAGAAGCTATAGACATTCTTAGAAACTCTAAACCTAACAAAAAGAAGAAATTTCAATACCCAATTAACGAATGGGGAGCAGATTTACAATCTGAACACGAACGTTTTTTAGTTGAAAAACACTTTAAATGCCCAGTTATTTTATTTGATTATCCAGCAGATATTAAAGCATTTTACATGCGTTTAAATGAAGATGGAAAAACGGTAAGAGCTATGGATGTGCTGTTTCCTGGTATTGGAGAAATGGTTGGTGGTGCACAACGTGAGGAACGTTACGACGTTTTAGTTGAAAAAATGAAAGCAATGAATATTGATGAGAAAGAACTTTGGTGGTATTTAGATTTGAGAAAATTTGGTACAGCAGTCCATTCAGGTTTTGGCTTAGGTTTTGAAAGATTAGTTCAGTTTACAACAGGAATGGGTAATATTAGAGACGTAATTCCGTTTCCAAGAACACCACAAAACGCAGAATTTTAATCAGTTTTTTGTATCTTTAAAAATATGCTAAAACAAAGCTTACAATACAAACTCTTACAAAAACTATCTCCGCAACAGATTCAGTTGATGAAGTTAATTCAATTGCCTACGCAAGCATTTGAAGAACGTCTAAAACAAGAAATTGAAGAAAACCCTGCATTAGATACCGGTAAGGAAGAATCCGATGATATCGATGATGATTTATCAAATGAATTTGATGATACCGGAACAGAAAAAATTGAAACTGAAGACATTAATATCGATGAATATCTAAGTGATGATGAAATTCCGAATTATAAAACGCAAGCCAATAATTATTCCGCAGATGATGAGGAAAAAAATGTGCCTTACGCAGCCGGAACAAGCTTTCATCAATCTTTAAGCAATCAATTAAACACCTTTAGTTTAAATGAAGAAGAGCGTTCTATAGCAGAGTTTCTAGTAGGTAGTATAGATGATAGCGGTTATATAAGAAGAGAAATTATAGATCTTGTAGATGATTTAGCTTTTACTGCAAATGTATTTACTACAGAAGAAAAAGTAATTGCAGTTCTTAAAAAAGTAGTACATACTTTAGACCCTTTAGGTGTGGGAGCTAGAGATTTAAAAGAATGCTTAATTATTCAATTAAAAGCCAAAGACAAAACAAAGTATAGAAGTTTATCTATAGGCATTTTAGAAGATGCTTTTGATCATTTCGTAAAAAAACACTACAAAAAGCTTCAAGAAAAATATAATATTTCTGAAGATGAGTTGAAAGAGGTGATTAAAGAAATTTCTAAATTAAATCCTAAACCCGGGAGTTCTTATGCTGGTAATAATAAAATTGCAGAACAAATTGTTCCAGATTTTTCAATAAAAATTTTAGACGGTGAGTTAGATTTAGTTTTAAACTCTAGAAACGCACCAGAATTGCATGTTTCTAAAGAATATAATAATATGCTAAAAGGTTATCAAGAATCTACTGTAAAATCTAAATCGCAAAAAGATGCAGTATTTTTTATAAAGCAAAAGTTAGACTCGGCAAAATGGTTTATAGATGCAATTAGACAGCGTCAGCAAACGCTTTTAGTAACTATGAATACCATTATGCATTATCAATACGATTATTTTTTAACGGGTGATGAACGTAAGTTAAGACCAATGATACTTAAAGATATTGCAGATAAAATTAATATGGATGTTTCTACGGTTTCTAGAGTTGCAAATAGCAAATATGTTTCTACTCCGTACGGTACAAAACTAATAAAAGAATTCTTTTCTGAATCCATGAAAAATGACCAAGGTGAAGATGTTTCTACAAAAGAGATTAAGAAAATTCTTGAAACTGTCATTGCTGAAGAAAACAAAAAAAAGCCACTTACAGATGAAAAATTAGCCGCTATTTTAAAAGAAAAAGGATACCCTATTGCTAGAAGAACTGTCGCAAAATATAGAGAACAATTAGACTTATCTGTAGCTAGACTTAGAAAAGAAATTTAATGGAGAGGTTTTACAAAACCATATCTGTTGTTTTCCATCCTATTGTGGTTCCTACAGTTGGTGTTATTCTGTATTTTATATTAATTCCTAACAACTATGCAAGCAATCAGAAATTGGCTTTGTTAAGCTTGGTATTTGCAACAACTTATTTAATTCCACTTTTAATATTAATTATATTCAAAAAGTTAAAACTGATAAAAAATTTTAATGTACACAGCATAAAAGAAAGAAAGATACCAGTTGCAATGATGATTGTATTATTTTATCTCTTAGGCAATACAATATTGAAAAGTACTGGTATGAAAGACATCAGTCTATTATTTTATGCAACAAGCGCAGCGCTAACTTTAATATACATCTTTTTTACTTTTCAAATAAAAGTTAGTATTCATTTACTTTCTTTAGGCATCTCAACTAGTTTTTTTATTGTTCTTGGAATTATATATTCATCTAGTTTTCCTATCGTGGTTATAGTAAATATAGTACTAGCAGGTCTTGTTGCAAACGCAAGGCTTTTCTTAAGAGCACACACGCCAAGAGAAATATATTTGGGTTTTTTCTTAGGATTCATAGCTCCATTTGCAGTCTATTATCTTCTATAAAAAGTAGAAAATCAATCCGAATTTTAAAATTTTAGTGTTTACTGGCTCTCCGTTAATTGTACTATTTTTGAATATAGGAGTTAAACCATAAAAGAAGTTTATATTAAATTTATCATAACCAGCAGATATAGTTAAACCGTATTGTAATTTATTGTATGCGTCTATATTAGAGTACTTAAACTGATTAGAGTTTGTATCTAAGTATTGAAACTTGTTACTTAGATTGTACATAAACTTTAACCCCGTATAAACCCTCCAGAAATTATATTTTTTAGCAGTTGATGTTCTCCATCTAATTTCTAATGGAAACTCTAAATTATGGGCTTTAAAAACGTTTTCAGAGATAGAGTTATCACTACTAAATATTGTAGTATTATTTAATTCATCTACTTTTAATTCATGATTAAAAAAATCATAACCATAACCAACACCTGCAGCAAGAGAAATTGTACCTGTTTTATTTAAAATAAAATCTTTAATAAAACCAGTAGATAAGGAATAAGAAAAATTACTTTTTGTTATTGTTGATGGTTGTTCATTAAATTGACTGTAGGAAACAGACAAATAAATTTGATCTTCCGCATATTTATCACCTAGACTTAGAGAATCTTTCTGAGAAAAAATAAGTAAAGGAAATATTAAAAAATAAAATAAAATATATCTAATTTTCATAGTACGTATAACGAAATATAAAGATACAATATTTCATATATTACTAAATTAAATTTAGAGCAAAAAAAAAGAGTAATTCGTATGAATTACTCTTTTTAGTATACTATTGTGAAAATTAATTTCCTTCTCCTTTTGAAGCAGAATAACTAATTTTAAGCGCATTTACATCTCTTAGTTTCAACCTAATATCTATAATTGTACCTACATTAGATTCTTTATCTGCTTTAATAGAAGTTGTCATAAATGCAACTTGGTTTTCAGGAACTTTAGATCTTTCATTAATAATAAAAGCAGGTACATCTTCTGCAGTAGCTATTTTATCATTTAACTGGATTCTATTATAACCTGTACCATGTCTTGCAGCATCTTTAGATTTACCAACATATATTGTACTCACTAGACTTTTATGCTCCAATTTTTTTACTTCTGTAGCACTTGGTAATCTAGGGTTCTCAATTTGCAATTCAGTTTCTCTCATGGTAGTTGTTACCATAAAGAAAAACAACAACATAAAAACGATGTCTGGCAAAGAAGCAGTATTAACTGCTGGCATTCCTTTTTTCTTTTTTCTAAATTTAGACATATTGTTGTATTTTAAAGTTTAATTAGATGTAGGTTCAGCATCAGAAATAATTTCTGGATAACTAGTTTTGATATCATCTACTTTTTTCTTCAGACTTTCATTAGCCCTATCATCTTTATAAGATTCTTCTAATTCAGGAAAAGGAATTCCGTAACGTTCTTTAGAAAGTCTGTTACGCAATTCAGAATAAGCTTTTATCAATTCATTTTGAACTTTTAAGTATACACCATATTCTGTACCTCTATCACTTTGAACAGAAATAATTGCTTTATTCGGATGATCTGAAGAAGAAATGCTTTTTTCCCCTTTACAATATGTACAAGGTCCCGTTGCAACGCCGTCTTCTATTTTACCATCACCACCTCCATTATCTATAAAAGCTATTGCCGCATCTTTAAGGTCTTTAATATCCATTCTGTCTCCTTCAACAAGAAGATCATTATCTCTATTAATATTTACCTCAAAAATATTTTTTTCTTTGATAATTGGTGGTACGTAATCTTCTGGTGGTTTTTCTGATAACTTTTTAGAAACACCAGAATCTACGTTCATTGTTGTTGTTACTAAAAAGAAAATTAATAACAAGAAGGCAATATCTGCCATGGAACCTGCATTAATTTCTGGATTCTCTCTTCTTGCCATAATTTTATGATTTTATTAAACCTTTACCTAAATCTAAGATGAAAAAAGCTAAACCAATTCCACCTAAAATAATACTAAACCAAATACCAGCTCCTGTCAATTTATTAATTGTAGAACCTTCTTCTCCTCCCTCTAAAATAGTACCAGCGTTATCTATAACAACAGTACTATCTGCCAAGAAATAAGAGACTATAAACAAAACACCTAAAACAGTTAAACCTAATAAGGTTTTCTTTAAATTTTCTGGGTTTTTGAAAAGACCTAACAAAGATAAAATAAGAGTTACTATTATTACTCCGTATAATAAGTACTGAGAAAAAGAAATTAGCGGGCTAACAACACTGTTTTGTACAGCCACATCATTTTCTACAGCATCTTCACCTGCCATAAGTACTCTTACTAATAAGATAATACCTACTAAAGCAATTGCCGTCACAACATATGTGATAATTTTTGATAATTTATTATCTATCATGATAAATTATTTTTTATACTTTACTAATAAATCTATCAATTGAATAGAAGCGTCTTCCATATTGTTAACGATACTATCAATTTTAGAAACGATATAATTATAGAAAACCTGTAAGATAATTGCAACAACTAAACCAAATACAGTTGTTAATAAGGCTACTTTAATACCTACTGCAACTACTCCTGGAGAAATATCATTTGCTTCTGCAATTGCATCAAACGCGCCAATCATACCAATTACAGTACCCATGAAACCTAGCATTGGTGCTAATGCAATAAATAATGATAACCAAGAAACATTTTTTTCTAAAAGTCCCATTTGAACTCCACCGTAAGAAACAACTGCCTTTTCAGCACTTTCAATTCCTTCATCTACTCTATCTAAACCTTGATAAAATATAGAGGCAACAGGCCCTTTTGAATTTCTACAAACTTCTTTAGCAGCTTCTATACCACCTGAACTTAAAGCTTCATCTACATTTGCTACTAATTTCTTAGTATTTGTAGATGCCATGTTTAAATAAATAATTCTTTCAATTGCAATTGCTAAACCTAAAATTAAGGCGACTAATACAATTCCCATAAATATTGGGCCACCTTCTATAAAACGAAGTTTTAATTCTTGGTGAAAAGTTCTTGACTCTGCTGCTGCTTCCTGTGCAAAAGTTGATTGAATAGCTCCAAAAAACATGAATCCTGTTACAGATAGGACATTTACTACTTTTTTCATCTCTGTTGTTATTAATTTTTAATAGTTAACGGGTTAAAGATATAATTTTTCATCTTAAATAAACAAGTCTTAATCAATTTTAATACTTTTTGAAACAACTTAATACTTTATTTATTTTTTAATAGAGTGGCAAGTAACAAAAAAATTATTGCTCCTCAAAAAAAAATCAATCTATTTTATATAAAAATAATGTTTTTTTTTGGAGTTAAACATTTTTAATCAAAAAATTATTTTTTACTAATTTCTCCTCGTAAAGATTTTTGAAAGTAGTTTTTGAAACTTTTATCAGTTAAATTTTCACTTAATAAATACATTAATTTCGCAATAGCAGCTTCTGTTGTAATATCGATTCCTCCAATAACACCTAAGGCTTTTAAACCAACACTTGTGTCATAATGACCAAGAATTACACTACCACTAGCGCATTGTGTAACATTTACAACTTTAATATTATTTTGTATTGCTTTTTCTATAAGGTTTAAAAACCATGCTTCATTTGGTGCATTTCCAGATCCATAAGTTTCTAAGATAACCCCTTTTAAATTATCTATATTTAGAATAGCTTTCACAACTTTTTCTGTTATTCCTGGAAATAATTTTAAAATAACGACATCTGTTACTAACTTTTTTCTAATAATTAGTTTCTCATCAACATATTTTTGTTTCGATAATAAATGTTCATTAAAAGTTAAATGCACACCACTTTCTGCTAAAGCAGGATAATTCATCGATGCAAATGCTTCAAATTGTTCTGAACTTATTTTTGTTGTTCTATTTGCTCTGTATAACTTATATTCAAAGTACAAACAAACTTCAGAAATTACAGGTTTATCATTTTTTCTAGAAGCCGCAATTTCTATAGAAGTAATCAGGTTTTCTTTGGCATCTGTTCTTAAATCTCCAATAGGTAATTGAGAACCTGTAAAAATAATAGGTTTTTGTAAATTCTCTATCATAAAACTAATTGCAGACGACGTGTAGGCCATTGTATCTGAACCTGTTAAAATTACAAAACCATCGAACTTATTGTAGTTCATTTCTATAATTTCTAGAATATCTACATAGTACTTTGTATTCATGTTTGATGAATCTATTGGCTCTTCAAAAGAAATACTTTTTATTTCGCAGTCTAACTGTTCTAGCTCTGGAATTTTATCTATTATTTGACTAAAGTCAAATGCTTTTAAAGCGTTTGTTTTATAGTCTTTTATCATACCAATTGTACCACCTGTGTACAAGATAAGAATATTAGGCTTGTTTGTCATTTTGTCATTTTTATATTCCAAATTAAAATTGGAATACTTTATGATGTAAATCTATCAAACAAAAATGATATATAAATTTTAAACTGTATAAATTATGATGGGGTTTTATATTTTGATTGGTGCAATCTCTTTGGTAAGTTGGCTAATTAGTAAAAAATTAAAGGATAAATTTAAAAAATATTCAAAAGTTCAGCTTAGAAACGGAATGAGTGGTGCAGAAATTGCCGAAAAAATGCTTGCAGATCATGGCATTGTTGATGTAAAAGTAATTTCTACTCCAGGAATGTTAACAGATCATTACAATCCACAAAACAAAACAGTAAATCTTAGTGAAGGTGTTTACAACCAAAGAAACGCGTCTGCTGCAGCTGTTGCAGCACATGAATGCGGTCATGCTGTACAACACGCAGAAGCGTATAGTTATTTAACAATGCGTTCTCAATTAGTACCCATTGTTAGTGTAACTTCTAAGTTTTCTCAATGGTTGGTATTTGGTGGATTAATTTTAGGTGCAGCTTCTGGGGCTGCTGGCATTGGTTTTTATATTGCAATTGCAGGTTTAATTTTTATGGGTTTTGCTACGCTTTTTAGCTTTATCACTTTACCTGTAGAATACGACGCTAGTAACAGAGCCTTAGCTTGGTTGAAAAATAAAAACATGGTTTCTCAAGAAGAATTAGCTGGCGCAACAGATGCTTTAAAATGGGCTGCAAGAACATATTTGGTTGCTGCTTTAGGTTCTTTAGCAATGTTATTGTATTGGGGTTTACAGATTTTAGGAGGAAGAGACTAGTATTACCAATCTTGAATATATATTTAAAATGCTTCGGATTTTTTTCGAAGCATTTTTTTGTTTGTTATTTCTATGAAAACAATAATCTAAACCTATTTTTATATGAATTCCCGTATTCAGATAAATAATAGAAAGTAGACAAATAGGTATAGCCCTGATTGAAACGGCATCCTTTTTGTTTTTCACAAAAAGATATAGTGAAAAGCAGGAAATAGCTTCTAATAAAAAACCTTCTTGATTTCTCAAAAAGGCTTTGTCTTATTTATTTTATCTTGTTTGAAAAATAGAAGGATCTAATCATTCAGCTTTAAAACGGCCATAAATGCTTCTTGCGGAATTTCTACATTACCAACTTGTCGCATTCTTTTCTTTCCTTTTTTCTGCTTTTCTAATAACTTACGTTTTCTAGAAATATCTCCTCCATAACATTTTGCAGTAACATCTTTACGCAATGCTTTGGTAGTTTCACGCGCAATAATTTTTGCACCAATTGCTGCCTGAATAGGAATATCGAACTGTTGTCTTGGTATTAATTCTTTTAATTTCTCTACTATTTTCTTACCAATTGTATAGGCATTGTCTGCATGTAAAAGCGCAGAAAGTGCGTCTACTCCGTTACCGTTTAACAAAATATCTACTCTTACCAACTTCGATTCTCTCATACCAATCGGAGAATAATCGAAAGATGCATATCCTTTAGAAACCGTTTTTAAACGATCGTAAAAATCGAACACTATTTCTGCCAAAGGCATATCGAATGTTAATTCTACTCTTTCTGTTGTTAAGTAGGTTTGATTTACAATTTCACCCCGTTTTTCGATACACAAACTCATTACTTGTCCAACAAAATCTGATTTAGTAATAATGCTTGCTTTAATAAAAGGTTCTTCTACCCTATCTAATCTCGATGGATCTGGTAAATCTGTAGGATTATTTAAAAGTAATATTTCGTCTGGATTCTTTTTAGTATAAGCGTGGTAAGAAACGTTAGGAACTGTAGTAATAACAGTCATGTTAAACTCACGCTCTAAACGTTCTTGAATAATTTCCATGTGTAACATCCCTAAGAATCCACAACGGAAACCAAAACCTAAAGCGGCAGAACTTTCTGGCACAAACACTAAAGAAGCATCATTTAATTGCAGTTTTTCCATAGAATAACGCAATTCTTCATAATCTTCTGTGTCTACAGGATATATTCCTGCAAAAACCATTGGCTTCACGTCTTCAAAACCATCAATATTTTCTGTCGTAGGATTTACCGCGTCTGTAATTGTATCTCCTACCTTTACTTCTTTTGCTGTCTTAATTCCTGTAATTAAATACCCAACATCACCAGTTTTTACAGATTTTTTCACAACCTGTTCTAACTTTAAAGTACCTACTTCATCAGCAAAATATTCATTATTTGTTGCCATGAACTTAATACGTTGTCCTTTTTTGATTTCTCCGTTAAAAACACGGAAATACGTTTCAATTCCTCTATAAGAATTATAAACTGAATCGAAAATTAAGGCTTGTAATGGCGCGTCTGGATCTCCTTTTGGAGCAGGAATTCTATCTATAATTGCTGCTAAAATATTTTCAACACCGAAACCAGTTTTACCACTTGCGTGAATTACGTCTTCTGGGTTGCAACCTAATAAATCTACAATATCATCTGTTACTTCTTCTGGGTTTGCAGAAGGTAAATCTACTTTATTTAAGATAGGAATAATCTCTAAATCATTCTCTAAAGCTAAGTATAAGTTAGAAATTGTTTGTGCTTGTATACTTTGTGCAGCATCTACAATTAACAAAGCACCTTCACAAGCTGCAATAGATCTAGAAACTTCATAAGAGAAATCTACGTGACCTGGAGTATCAATTAAATTCAAAATAAATTGTTCTCCATTGTGCGTATAATCCATTTGAATGGCATGCGATTTTATGGTAATCCCGCGTTCACGTTCTAAATCCATACTATCTAGTAACTGATCTTTCTTTTCACGATCTGTTACAGAGCCTGTATATTCTAACAATCTATCTGCTAACGTACTTTTACCATGATCTATATGTGCGATAATGCAAAAGTTTCTAATGTTCTTCATACTTCGTTTTCTAACTGCGTTCAACAGACAAAGATATGTTATTTACAAACCTTGTCAAATAAAAAAAGTACAATGAAACTCATTGTACTTTTCTTTAATTATTTTATGAAATTATAAATCTCTTTCCAGCTCTGCAATTGCTACTTTAAACTCTTCCCAATTTATAGTATCATCACTAGATTTATCATAACCTTTTAGTAACTCGTTGGCTACAACACCTCTTATAAACCCATTAACTGCAGCATTTTTTAACATTTTTTTAATTTCAGATTTTTTTAATCGACCATCTTTGTCGGAATCAAAAAAAAGAAATGCTTCTTCTGGAGAATCAAACTGATTGGTTATCAAAATTCTAATCTTTCTTAAAATATTTTCTTTTGCTCCCATAATTTAAATTATTCTTTTCATTCTGTAAGATAGATATTTTATTTTTAAATGAATTATTTAACCTTGTCTTTACAGTAGAAATGAATTTATTATTAAAATAAACAATGCTACTACATTATAAAACAACTAACTTTCTTAATCTAAGACTGTTCTATAAATTGAAATAAGACACTATTCTGTTTCAAAAATTAGAAGAAAAGAACATTTTATTTCCTAGAGGATGAAAAAACACTAATTTTGCATAAAATAATTTACTTTGGTAAAAATAGGCAACATAGAATTACCTGAATTTCCACTTTTATTAGCACCAATGGAAGACGTCTCAGACCCTCCATTTAGAGCTTTGTGTAAAGAACATGGCGCAGATGTAGTGTATACAGAATTTATTTCTTCGGAAGGTTTAATTCGTGATGCAGCAAAAAGCGTAATGAAATTAGACATTTATGAAAAAGAACGTCCGGTAGGAATTCAGATTTTTGGTGCAAACCTAGAGTCGATGTTAAGAACGGTGGAGATTGTAGAAAAATCAAACCCAGATATTATTGACATTAATTTTGGTTGCCCTGTTAAAAAGGTAGTTTCTAAAGGTGCCGGTGCAGGAATTTTAAAAGACATCGATTTAATGGTTTCTCTTACAGAAGCTATGGTAAAACACACCAATTTACCAATTACCGTAAAGACTCGTTTGGGTTGGGATCATGATTCTATTAGAATTGTAGAAGTTGCAGAACGTTTGCAAGATGTTGGCTGTAAAGCAATTTCTATTCATGGTAGAACTCGAGCACAAATGTACAAAGGTGAAGCAGATTGGAGACCTATTGCAGATGTGAAAAATAACCAAAGAATGCACATTCCTGTTTTTGGAAATGGAGATATAACCACACCAGAAAAAGCAATGGAAATGCGTGATTCTTACGGATTAGATGGCGCAATGATTGGTAGAGCAGCCATTGGGTATCCTTGGTTTTTTAATGAAGTAAAACATTATTTTAAAACTGGCGAACATTTATCGAAACCTACCATTGCACAACGTGTAGAGATGGCAAGAAGGCATTTACAAATGGCTATTGACTGGAAAGGCGAACATTTGGGAGTTGTAGAAACAAGAAGACATTATACAAATTACTTTAAAGGAATTCCGCATTTTAAAGAATATAGAATGAAAATGGTAACTTCTGATGCTGCTAAAGATGTTTTTGACGCTTTTAATGAAGTGGAAATTAAGTTTGGTAATCTGATTATTCCTCAAGAATATTAATTTACTTTTCAATAAATTCTTGGGTAATTCTACTACTTGCAATTTTAGCTGCTATAAAGCCCAAAACTGTAATTGTACAAAATACTATTAGAAGATTCATAAATCTAAATTCTACAGGATATGCTAAATCGGGCACAATCATAAATAACTCAAATTTCTTTTGAAGAAACACCAAAGCAATTCCTAAAAGAAGCCCAATACACATTCCGAAAAAAGTGAGTAAGAAGCCTTGAAGAATAAATATTTTCTTAATCTCTTTTATGGTTGCTCCTAAACTAAAAAGTGTTTTTAAGTTTGATTTTTTATCAATAATCATCATAATTATTGCACCTATAACATTAAATAATGCGATGATAACAATTAATGTGAAAATTAAGTAAGACACAAAATTCTCTGTGTTTATAACCTTGTAAAAAACTTCGTTTAGTTGCTCTTTAGTTTGCACTTTAAAGTTTTGCCCTAAACTTATTCTTAACATTTCTGCAACGTCATTTGATTCTTTACTGCTATTCAATTTCAGCTCAATTGCAGTTACTTCATTTTCTTTAAAATGCAATAAACCTCTAGCTTGTTCTATAGATGTAAATACATATTTACTTTCAAATTCTTCCGTTCCTAAATAGACACCTACAATTTGTGTTTCAATTTCATAAAAAGGCTTTCTAGGATTTATAAAACCTTTACCAGGTTTCGGAATCATTATTTTTAAAGGTTCTCCGTAACTTAGAATTCCTAATGATAATTTATTCGATATTCCTCGTCCAATAACAGCGGTATTACTAAAGTCTTTTTGCAGCCAAGTACCCACACTTAATGACGAATCTATTTTAGAAATTTTTGTGTAGTTTTCTTCAACACCCTTTATAAAAGCAATTGCTGTTTTCTCATTATATTCTAAGAAAACACGTTCTTCTATAACTTTAGAGGTTTCTTTAATTGAAGTATTCGAAGTTAACACCTCTTTTATATCTTCAGTAATAAAAAAAGATTTACCTATTGTGGTAGTAATTTTTATATCTGGATCTGAAACATCTAGCAAATTATAGCTAAAAGTTCTAAGACCAGAAAATCCCGATAAAATTATAAATAAAGCTAAAGCTCCTACAATTACGCCAAAAGAAGCAATAATAGTAATAATGTTTATAGCATTATTACTAGTTTTAGAGAATAAATATCTTTTTGCGATGTAGTAAGGGAAACTCAAAGTAGAGAAAGGAATTTATCTTTTTTGACGTTTTGCCAAAACATCTGGGTTCTTTATAGGGTCGGTATCATTTCCTTTTAACGACTTATCTATTTCTTCTATATAATCTAAAGTATCATCACCAAAAAACAATAGCTCTGGCATTCTTCTTAATTGATTACGCGTTCTTTTTGCCATTTCATGACGAACTAAAGGCGTGTTAGATTGTATTCCTTTTACAATTTCTTCTCTATTTTCTGAAGGAAAAATACTTAAATATACTTTTGCAACTCCTAAATCTGAAGTAACATGTACTTTAGATACAGATATTATTACTCCTTTCATGCCATCTTGTGCAGCTTTCTGCAACACATCTACCAAATCTTTTTGTAAAACTCCTGCAATTTTACGTTGTCTGTTTGTTTCTTCCATGCTGCAAATTTACAATATTTTTATGGAGTATAAATCTTATTTTTTATAGCATACATAACTAATCCTACTCTATTTTTTACATTCAGTTTTGTAAATAAAACATCTCTATAACCATCAATAGTTTTTGGGCTTAAACACATTTTATCTGCCACTTCCTTATAAGTTAACTCAGAACATGCATGTTTCATAAATATTATTTCTCTTTCTTTTAATTCAATCTCTTTAGATTCTCTACCAGATAGAGATTTCATTAATAAATTTGTCACACTTTTTGTGTGGTAAAATCCGTTTTCAACTATTTCTACCAATGCACTTTCTAAAACTGTTTTTTCTGTATCTTTTAACAAATACCCAATAGCACCAACTTTTAACATTTTTAAAATAGTTGTTTCCTCATCTTCAACAGAAAGCGCCATTACGTTAACTTCTTGATGATTATTGGAAATCCATTCTGTAGTTTCAATTCCGTTCATTATTGGCATATTGATATCCATTAAAACTACATCTGGAATAAATTTTGCAGAAGAAGAAAATTTATCAATTAATTCTTGTCCGTTTTTACAAGTATATAATACTTTAAATTTATCGAAAGTATTAACCATCGCAGCAATTGCTTGTGATAATAATGTGTGATCGTCTACAATAACAACTGAATATTTTATCATAATGTATATACTATTTTCAAAGAAGTTCCTTTATTTACTTCGGAAGTAAAAACTGCGGTAGCTCCAATTAATTTTGCTCTATTTCTAATATTCTGCAATCCTATTCCATTAGCTTTATTTTCGATAGTTGAAAAACCAACTCCGTCATCTTCTGCAATAATTTCTAATTCTTCTTTACAGAATTTTAATGAAACATTTAAGTTTGAAGCTTTAGAATGTTTAATCGTATTAGAAAAAAATTCTTGTAAAATCCTGAATATAATAATATTCGATTTCTCGTCTATTTTTTGTTCTTCCCCATATGTTTTTAAGGTAGATTTAATAAAATTCAATCGATTAAAACGATCTATTTCTAATTGAACTGCTTCTTTTAAATTAATATTTTTTATCGCTTCAGGGTTAATCAACTTTGATAAAGCTCTAACTTCTGTTAGGCCTTTTGTAATGGTTTCAGAAACATCTTTCAAATTATCTCTGGTTGCACTTTGCAACTGAATTTTTGCTAAAGTTAGTAACTGACCAATATTATCATGCAATTCCCAACTAATATTCCTTAACGTTTCTTCTCTAATTTCTATTTGTGTTTCTGCTATTTCACGTTCAAAACGTTTTTTAGTTTCTTCTTGTTCTAGCAGAAGTGAGTTTTTCCTTTTCTGAAAAACAGTGAATAATAAGATAATAAAAATTACGACGATTACAATAATTACAGTCGCTGAAAAAAGTATTATTTGACTTGCTTCTGACTCCATAATGCTCCAAATATAAAACAACTATACATAAATATTGACAATATTATTTGAATTTTAAATAAGTATGCTACCACTTCTTTAGAAATATTCTGAATAGAATTCATAATCGATGTCATTGGTATTGTTCCTAAATAATAAATTAACAGACCAAAGGCTATCCAAAATGAAAGTGTTCTTTTGTAATTTAAAATATTATTTGAATTTAAAAAATCTTTAAAAAATAAAAATAAAGCTAATGTTGTTAAAGCACTTCCAGAATTAGCAGCAATTATATTGTAATCTAAAAAATATCTATCTTCTAAGAAATAATATAAGCTAGAAAATATATAAATAGTATTAAAAATAAATAGTATTAGCCAAATTATTTTTTTTGTCGATTTAGTTTTTAAAATATTTTTTAGAAACAATAATAAAAAATTAAACTCAAAAAAAGTAGATAAATTGTATACTGCTAAATTACTCTCATTTTTATCAAATATGTAACTCGCCAGCATTTCAAATGAAAACAAGAAAACAAGGTATGCTAAGAAGTATTTTAAATCAATCTCAAAAGATTTTTTTAAATAAAACACAGCGTATAGAAAAACTGACAAAAACATTAATGTATAAACTAAATTTAATAACATATTACATTGGAGGGCTAACTTTTAATCTATTTGCACCTGAACTATCCATATCTTCAGAAAGGTTGAACGCTGGTAAAAAAGAAGCCCTAACTACCTGCTGAGTTTCTTTGCTACTAAACTTATACAAAAACTCTGTAAACTTAACTGGTTTTCCTTTTTTAGAATATAATGGCTCAAAAGCTACACTTCTACTATTACCTATTTCTGCTGTTGGCATGAATATTAAGGTTTGCCTACCTCTTTTAGAAACGTCACTATGTTCTTTTGGATATGCTGCTGAAAAAATCCTGATTCCTGTTAAATTAATTTCTTTTTCTTTAGATAGTTTTTCTAAATAAGCAATGTATTGCTTTAAATCATTTAATTCATAAAAATGAGAGGTACTTTCAATTGCATCGTTTTCATCATTTGTAAATTCTTTTCTATAAGTGTCCAGTACTTTTTTCTGACCAATATCATATTGATGAAACATACCTGCCATTTCTTTATATGTTATTGCATTTGATGGTCTAGAATCATTTACACTATGTTCTTCATATTTATAATCTGTATCACAACTACTGAGTATTATAATTGAAAATAAAAAAAACACATAAAATTTATTCAAGTTTTTCATAATAAATAAGTTAGGTTAATAAACTACAAAATACAATTTATTATTTCTGAAGAAAAACAAAAACAATAAAAACAAATAAAAGACTAAAAATTAGTTACTTATATTTTTTAGTAAAGATTATAAAAGGTGTTTTTCCTGTAACAAACTAGAGGTTTATACTAGTGCTATTTTATAGAAGAAATAAGACTTTTGATGCAAGAAATAATTAGTATAGTTATTCTAAGGGGAAATTGCTAAAAACACTATTCCTAATGAAAAGTGTTCTCTAAGAAATGAAAAAACCTCAAAACATTTCTGTTTTGAGGTTTTAAAATTTTACTTATTTAAGCTTTTAGTCAGCTAAAATAATAGCTTTATTATCATTCAACTCTAAAGTTCCTGAGCTAATCGCTAAAATCAAAATTTTAGGATCATCTACCTTAGATTCTAATTTGCCGTGTAAATCATCTAATACCAAATGATCTTGACTATGTACATGAATCTTTATTTCACCTTCTTTTAGAATAGAAACTATAGGAGCGTGATTATTTAATATTTGAAACTCTCCATCTATTCCAGGAGCTGAAAACAAATCAACTTCCGAAGAAAACAAGATTGCTTCTGGTGTTACTATTTCTAAAAACATATATTATAGTTTTTAGTTGTTAGTTACTAGTTGTTAGTAAAAACTGCCAACTCTCAACTTTCAACTGTTTAAGCTTCTGCTAACATTTTCTCTCCAGCATCTATTGCATCTTGAATAGAACCTCTTAAGTTAAACGCTGCTTCAGGATATTTATCTAACTCACCATCCATAATCATATTAAAGCCTTTAATAGTATCTTTAATATCAACTAGAACTCCAGGTATTCCTGTAAACTGTTCTGCAACATGAAAAGGTTGAGATAAGAAACGTTGTACACGTCTTGCTCTATGAACAACTAATTTATCTTCTTCAGATAATTCTTCCATTCCTAAAATAGCAATAATATCTTGTAACTCTTTATAACGTTGTAAAATTTCTTTTACAGCAGTAGCAGTGTTATAGTGCTCATCTCCTAAAATTTGAGCAGATAAAATTCTAGAAGTAGAATCTAATGGATCTACTGCCGGATAAATACCTAATTCAGCAATCTTACGAGATAATACCGTTGTAGCATCTAAATGCGCAAAAGTTGTTGCTGGTGCAGGGTCTGTTAAATCATCTGCAGGCACATAAACAGCCTGTACAGATGTAATAGAACCTTTCTTCGTTGACGTAATACGTTCTTGCATTGCACCCATCTCTGTTGCTAACGTTGGTTGGTAACCTACTGCAGAAGGCATACGCCCTAATAATGCAGAAACCTCTGAACCTGCTTGTGTAAAACGGAAGATATTATCTACAAAGAAAAGTACATCTTTTCCTTGACCATCTCCTGCTCCATCTCTAAAGTATTCAGCGATTGTTAAACCAGATAATGCAACACGTGCACGTGCTCCAGGTGGCTCATTCATTTGTCCAAAAACAAAAGTTGCTTTAGAGTCTCTCATTCCTGGTTTATCAACTTTAGATAAATCCCATCCTCCTTCTTCCATAGAATGCATAAAATCGTCTCCGTATTTTATAATTCCAGATTCTAACATTTCACGAAGTAAATCGTTTCCTTCACGTGTTCTTTCACCAACTCCTGCAAAAACAGATAAACCTCCATGTCCTTTTGCAATGTTGTTAATTAATTCTTGAATTAATACAGTTTTACCTACTCCAGCTCCACCAAATAAACCAATTTTACCACCTTTTGCATAAGGTTCAATTAAATCGATTACTTTAATCCCTGTAAATAAAACCTCTGTTGAAACAGATAAATCTTCAAACTTAGGTGCAGAACGGTGAATAGACAAACCATCTTTACCATCTTTCTTCAAGTTTCCTAAACCATCAATAGCATCTCCTGTCACATTAAATAAACGACCATAAATATCGTCTCCAATTGGCATTTGAATAGGATTTCCTGTAGCTAAAACTTCTGTCCCTCTACTTAATCCATCAGTAGCATCCATAGAAATGGTTCTAACTGTATCTTCACCAATATGTTGTTGTACTTCTAACACTAAAATAGAACCGTCCGCTTTTTTAATTTCTAACGAATCATAAATTTTAGGAAGTTCAGTGTTTTCAGTGTTGAATTCAACATCAATTACTGGCCCAATAATTTGAGAAACTTTTCCTGTTGTTATAGACATCTGTATCTAATTATAATTATTATTTATATTTTGAGATTTAACATCTCATTTTCAGGTTGCAAAGGTAATTCTTTTGGTTTTAAATAAAAAAGTTTTTTTTATTTAAAAAAGGCAGTTCTATTTAAATAAAAAACCTCACCAAATGGTGAGGTTTAAACTATGTATGTGTAAAAGAATTATTTCTTGTTAGTTACCTTAACAATTACTCTTCTGTTTTCAGCTCTACCAGCTCTTGTTTTGTTAGTTGATACTGGCTCACCTTCTCCGTAACCAATAGCTTCTAATCTTGTAGTCTCAACACCTTGCTTCACTAAATAATCTCTAACAGCAATTGCTCTCTTTTCTGAGATTCTTAAGTTTAATGGAGCAGATCCTGAACTATCTGTATGCCCTTCAATAACGAAAGTAGCATTAGGATTATTGTTCATCACTTTTACCATTTCATTTAATTTAGCAGTAACTCCTGATTTAAAAGAAGTTTTACCAACATTAAATAAGATAGCCTTAGCAAAAGCATTTAAATTTTCTTCAGCTACTTTAGTAATAACAGGTTTAGGACAACCGTTGTTAGATGCTGGTCCAGCAACGCTAACACATTTATCATCTTTATCTAAAACCCCGTCTCCGTCAGTATCTGGCCAAGGACAACCACCGTTAGCCATTGGTCCTGCTTGAGAAGGACATTTATCGTTTTTATTAACTACTCCATCTCCGTCAGAATCTGGACAACCTTTGTTAGCTTTAGTTCCTTTTTCAGAAGGACACATGTCATCTTTATCAGCAACTCCATCACCATCAGCGTCAGGACAACCGTTCATAGCTGCTAAACCTGCAACATTAGGACAAGCATCATCAGAATCTTTAACTCCATCGCCATCAGCATCAGGACAACCATTGAATTCTTTTAAACCAGCAACCTCTGGACAAGCATCATCTTTATCATATACTCCGTCTCCGTCAGTATCTTTTCCTCCAAATTTAATTACTAAACCTAAAGTTGTTTGATAATGAGCTCTTACTTTATCAGAAAAACCTTTTTTAGTTCCTGTCTGAAAGTTTAAACCTAAGTTATCATTAAACCAAGTATTAAAACCAATACCAGCGTTCAACATACCTTCACCACTTGAATCAACTGAAGTATAACCTCCACCTAAATACACATAAGGATCAAACCATGCAGTTTCACCTACTAAGTTATTTAAATCATACTTTACGATTGCATCTAACCCCCAGTAAAGAAAATCTGAATCATTCTCAGCAACTAAAGTTTCAATTTTATTTAAAGACCCTGCTAATTGTAAAGAAAAACCTTTATTAAGGTATTTGTCTACAGAAATTCTAGATATAGAAGGTAATACATTCCAATCTTTGTTTCCTAATAAATCTTTAATTTGGTCACCAAAATCGTCACCATTATAAAAATCTACATTGTTTAATCCAAAACCAACAGCCCATGGATTGTTTTCATCTTGTGCGTTTGCGTTACCAACTGTTACCAACGTAAACAAAGCTATCACAGCTAATTTTAATCGTTTCATTATCAAATTTTTAAATTAAAAGTTCGTTATTATAATACGCAAAAGTAAACTCTTAAAACGTATCTACAAAGACAAATCTACAAAATATTCATAGATTTTCAAGTTTTATCTGTTCTAAATAACTTTTAACTCCTTGCCAACTTCAATAAAAGCAGTAATTGCCTTATTTAACTGCTCTTTTGTGTGCGCTGCAGATAATTGTACTCTTATTCTTGCTTTCCCTTTAGGAACAACAGGAAAAAAGAAACCAATAACATAAATTCCTTTTTCCAATAACTTATTTGCCATCACTTGAGAGAGTTTTGCGTCATATAACATAACAGGCACAATTGCAGCATCTGCACCAACCAAATCGAAACCTGCTTTTTCCATTTCTGTTCTAAAATAATTAGTATTCCATTCTAACTTATCTCTAAGTGATGTGTCATTTGATATTAAATCGAATACCTTTAATGAAGCTCCTACAATTGCAGGCGCTAACGAGTTAGAGAATAAATAAGGTCTAGAACGCTGACGTAAAATTTCAATAATTTCTTTCTTACCTGTTGTATAACCTCCCATTGCACCTCCTAAAGCTTTCCCTAAAGTTCCGGTAACAATATCCACTCTATCCATTACATTTTTTAGCTCAACAGTTCCTCTACCTGTTTTTCCTATAAAACCAGTTGCGTGACATTCATCTACCATAACCATAGCGTCATATTTATCTGCTAAATCGCAAATTTCATCTAGCTTCGCTACAATGCCATCCATAGAAAATACTCCATCGGTAACAATAATTTTGAATCTATGGTTTTCTTTATTCGCTGCAATTAACTGCTCTTCTAATGAAGCCATGTTATTATTATCATAACGGTAACGCGCTGCTTTACACAAACGAACACCATCTATAACAGAAGCATGATTTAAACTATCTGAAATAATGGCATCTTCTTTGGTTAATAAAGGCTCAAAAACACCTCCATTTGCATCAAAACAGGCTGCATATAAAATAGTATCTTCTGTTGTGTAAAAATCTGAAATCGTTTGTTCTAATTGTTTGTGAATATCTTGCGTTCCACAAATAAAACGGACTGAAGACATTCCGAAACCATGCGTATCCATAGTATCTTTTGCTGCCTGAATTACTTCTGGATGATTTGATAATCCTAAATAATTATTCGCACAAAAGTTAAGCACTTCTTGTCCTGTAGAAATTTTAATAACCGCATCTTGTGAAGATGTTATGATTCTTTCAGATTTATACAAACCTGCTTCTTTTATTTCTTGAATCTCTTTTTTTAAAGTATCTTTTATTTTACCGTACATTTTCTATTGGTTTTAATGAATACAAAGTTACAAAGTTTATTTTCTTTGCTTATACTTCAACAACATCAATTTTATCATTAATATATACCAATAGTTTTTTACCGACTTTAAAATTCATCGATTTTAAAACTAGTTCATATTTTAATAATTGTTGATGATGGTCTTTAGATGAATTTCCTGTTTTATAGTCTATAATAGTGACTTCATTTTGTTTGTTAAACACCAATCGATCTGGAATAATAATCTGATTATCGAAATCTACAATTTCTCTTTCATTAAAAACAGTTACTTCTTCAGAAAAATAAGTTGTTAATTCGGGATGACTTACAATCGCATCAATGGTGTTTTGTATTGTTTTTAATTGAACCTCATCAATCAACCCTTTTTGATGGTATTGCGTTACAATGGCATCAACATTCTTATTTGTAATAATTTTCGATAAGATTTCATGGAATAAATTACCAAAATCAATTGCTTTTCCTTGTTCCGTGTTCCATAATTTAGAATCACTAGCCAACAAAACAATATTGTGTTCTTGCCAAGGCGTTGATATAAATTTTTGATGAATTTCTGTTAACGAAGCTTCTTTCTCTTTCTCTTTAAGTCTGCGGATGTTTCCGAAATTATATTCTAAAACATCTTCTTGCCAAAGATTCTGGTCTTTTAAGTAATTGATAAAAATACCCGAATAATAATTGACGTTTTCAATGCCTTTTGCAGATATTTTCTTTTCTGTAATTACATGCAATTGCTCTACAGCTCTTGTTAACGAAACATATAGAAGGTTAAAATTATCTAATTCTAACTCTTCTCTTTGTTGATTGTAAATTTCTAAACCTCTTTCATTTATAAAACTGATATCTTTCTTATAATCAATTAAAAGTTCTTTGAATTTATAATCTTCCGGTAAAGCGTCAAACCAAATTTTAGGACTAATTTGTCTGTAAATATCTACATCACAAGGAAAAATTACCACAGGAAATTCCAATCCTTTCGATTTATGAATCGTCATTACTTGCACAGCGTCTGAATTTTCTGAAGCAACAATGCTCAACTTCTCTTTTTTAAGATCCCAGAATTCTAAAAAATCGCCAATATCTGTTGCCTTTCTTTGTTGCTCTAAAACTACATCTAAGAAAAATTGCACATATGCATTTGAAGAAGTTACCAAATTAAAACCTCTAATTATTTCTTCAATTTTTTCGTAAAACGGAACTTGTTGAAACATAGAAAAACTAAATGTTACGCCGTAAGACTGTAATTCTTCGAAAATTAATTCATTCGCAGATTTTATGTGTTTTTTAAAGAATTCATGTTTCGGAATTCGAACCTCTAAATGTTCATACAAGAAATACAACACCTCAAACCTACTTTCTTCGTCATTTGCATTCTGAATAATACGCAAAACATCAATAATAAAATTGATTAACGAGTTATTTTGAAGCAATAGTGTTTCTGAAGAAATGATAGAAATACCGTTCTCAGACAAATAATCTGCCACTGCAATTCCGTCTTTTTTTGTTCTAGTTAAAATGCAGATTTCATTCAGATAAAAATCGTCTTTTAACTGATTAATTTTTTCTAAAACTTTCTTCGGATATTTTACTTTCTCGTCATCTTTCTCCTCTTCTTTATCTAAGAAAGTAAGCGACACAAAACCGCCTTTTTTAGCATTTTCTAACTGCGTATTTCCATCATAGAATAACTTTTTGTAAGATTCATTTTGAAGAAAATTAGACGTATGCTGAAAAAACGAATTATTAAAGTTTATTACTTCGGAATAACTTCTATAATTGGTCTCTAAGTTTTTAATATTTTTATGAACATGAAACGGATTCTCTTCATTCGAACCTAAATCGATAAATTGTTCTGCTTTACCTCCACGCCATCTATAAATAGCTTGTTTTCCATCGCCAACCAACAACAAGTTACTACTTTCTTGTGCTAGTGCATTGTCTATTAATGGAATTAAATTTTGCCATTGCAACACAGAAGTATCCTGCATTTCATCGATAAAATAATGTTGAAAACGCTGTCCAATTCTCTCATAAATAAACGGCGCAGGTTGGTCTTTTATATTGTCTGATATTAATTGATTAAACTCTGCGTTTAATCTAATATTATTATCTTCTTTTATGGTATTTAATTCTGAATTGATATTATTTAAAACGGCTAAAGGAATAATACTTTTCAGGGTAATTTTATTCAGTAAATACTTAGAAAAAGAACTATTATATAAATCTTTCGATTGATAATAATACATTCTTAATTGTTCTGAAATTCCTTCAATAGTATCTTTTGTAGCTGCAGAAGCTTTTCCTGCGAAAAGATTTTTAGAATCTTCTATAGTCGTATTTAATCGACCCTCAAATTTTAAATCTTCACTTTTTAAAAATCGT
The DNA here is from genome assembly GCF_002831685.1 of Polaribacter sp. ALD11. Taxonomy (NCBI): domain Bacteria; kingdom Pseudomonadati; phylum Bacteroidota; class Flavobacteriia; order Flavobacteriales; family Flavobacteriaceae; genus Polaribacter; species Polaribacter sp. ALD11. The sequence goes on from NZ_CP025119.1 coordinate 2,086,042, forward strand.
AATTTAGTTAACTTTTGAAAGTGCTTTACCAACTCACCAGCATACGCAAAATCGGCAATTGACAGTCCGTTGGTATCAATAAAACTTAAAACCTCTTCACCGAATATTTTGTATTCTTTCTCTATTTGTTTATTATCTTTCTGAAGTTTCTTTTTCAATTCAAAAAAATCATCTAACTTTTTATCTGATAATTTTCTAAAGTGCTTTACATCATCTTCATTTAATAAAACTCTTGCAAAATCATTCAAGTCTTTAGAAATATCCCAAGATTTATCATCATCTGTTTTATCTAAAGAGTAATCTATTAATAAGTTAGTTAGTTTCTTATCTGTACCAATCTTAGAAATTAAAACGTCTACAGCTTCATTTAAAAGTGAAATAGCATCCATTTCTACTTCAAAATTTAGCGACAAACCTAAATCGTACGCAAAACTTTTAATAATTTTATGTGTAAAACTATCGATTGTTGTAATTGAAAAGGCAGAATAATTCTGAAGAATTGCATCTAAAATTCTCTTACTTCTTTCTTTAATTATTGCTTTATCTAAAGTTGTTTCAGCAAGAATAATTTTTAATAAATCATTCTCCTTTCCTTCTGCAAAACCTTCTAAGCTAGACAACACACGTTCTTTCATTTCACCAGCTGCTTTATTGGTAAATGTAATTGCCAACACTTTCTGAAACATAAAAAGATCGTCTGAAGTAAGCAGCACTTTAATATATTTTTTTACTAAAGTAAATGTTTTTCCACTTCCTGCAGAAGCGTTGTAAACTTGAAAAGTAGATGGTTGTTGCACAGAAATATTTTTATTGCAAATTAGTTTTTTTTGTATAGAGAAACAAGATAATAGAAAAAAGAAAAATCTCGCAAAAGCGAGATTTTCATATAAACTGAAATAAGCCTTATCCTAACCTAAGCCAACATCTAAAGACATCATCACAATAAAACCACCTATAAAACCAAGCGTTGCAATATCTGTGTATTTATCTCGCTGTGTTTCTGGTATTACTTCTTCTACAACTACAAAAATCATTGCTCCTGCAGCAAATGCCAATGCATATGGCAAAATTGGCACAAAAAAGGAAACTGCCAAAGCACCTAAAACCGCAGCAATTGGCTCTACAACTGCAGACAATTGTCCATACCAAAAACTTTTTAATCTACTTACACCCTGTCTTCTTAATGGCATTGCAACCGCAAAACCTTCTGGAAAATTCTGAATTCCGATTCCGATTGCTAAAGAAATTGCAGCAATAATCATTTCTGTTTGCTCTACACCAACTAAAGTAGATGCAGCTCCAAATAAAACTCCAACCGCCAAACCCTCTGGAATATTATGCAACGTAATTGCCAACACCAACAAAGTCGTTTTATGCCATTCTGTTTTTACTCCTTCTGCTTCACTTTCTTTAAAATTGATGTGTAGATGCGGTAGAATTTTATCCATTCCGAATAAAGACAAAGCACCTAAACCAAACCCAATTGCAGCTGGTAAAACTTTCATAAAACCTTCTCCAGGACTGTTTTCTATTGCTGGCGCCAACAAACTCCAAAAACTTGCTGCCACCATAACACCTCCCGTAAAACCTAACATTCCGTCTAAGACAGCTCTGTTTAATTTCTTGAAAAAGAAAACTAACGCTGCTCCTGCAGCGGTTAAAGCCCAGGTAAAAAGTGATGCGTATAATGCTGCTAAAATCGGATTTTCTTTTCCGAATTCAACTAATTGATCGAATGTACTCATATATTTAAATCTACTTATTTTACTTATTACTCATTCTGAGTTTTAATGTATAAATTATTTGCTATTTTATTTGAAATTGATAATTTCTTGTCTTCAATTAATATTGATAAAGAATCATCGAAATCTTCTCTATCTATAATAGTGATGCTTTTACCTAATGTAATCCCTTTTTTATCTAAGAATTGTAAAAATTCTGACGAAGAATCATCTACACCAACACAAATTCCACTTTCTCCTTTAGCTAAAGTTGAAAGTAAACTTTTTTCAATCGTTTTTAAATTTCCATCTTTATCTGGAATAGGATCTCCATGAGGATCATGTGTTGGAAAACCTAAAAAACTATCTAGTTGGTCTATTAATTTTGAAGATTTTATATGTTCTAATTGTTCGGCAACCTCATGTACCTCATCCCAAGAAAAATTTAACTTATCTACTAAAAAAACCTCCCATAATCGATGGTTTCTCACAATATTCGCAGCAGATTTTCTACCTAAATCTGTTAATTTAACTCCTTTGTACTTTTTATAAATAACAACCTTTTTATCAGACAGTTTTTTAATCATGTCTGTTACAGAAGAAGCTTTTGTTGCTAACTGCTCTGCAATAGCATTTGTACTAATTCCTTTATTAGTATCTAATTCTAGATAATAAATTGCTTTTAAATAATTTTCTTCAGAAAGCGTAAACATTTGCACTTATTTAGACAACAAAGATATACTTTTTATTTTTATTAAAATATATTTTTAGACAAGTCTAAAAATAATATTATATTTGTCGAAAATTAAAAAAATATATTTATTAAAATATTAATTAGTCATGAGGAAAATACTATTTTTAGCAGTAATAGGAATATCAAACTTTTTATCTGCACAGAGTCAACAAGTCACTATTTCTGGTATTGTAAAAAACAACGGAAACCCTATCCCTTTTGTAAGTATATATGTAAAAGGAGGAAACCAAGGAACAAGTACAGACTATAATGGCAAGTACGAAATAACATTATCTACAGGAAAAATTACACTTATTGCACAAGCACAAGGATTTAAATCTTCTAGAAAAGAGCTAACTCTTTTAAAAAACTCTAATAAAGTTGTAGATTTTACACTCGAAGAAGGTAATGTAGTGTTAGACGAAATCGTAGTCACAGGAACTCGTACAGAAAAACGTAGAACAGATTCTCCAGTAATTGTGAATTTAATAACTAGCAAAACATTAGAGCAAGTAACCGCAACAGATCTTTCGGAAGGATTACGTTTTCAACCAGGATTGCGTGTTGAAGTAGATTGCCAAACGTGTAATTATAGTCAGATTAGAATGAATGGTTTACAAGGTGGTTATTCTCAAGTTCTTATAAACGGACGGGCAATTTTTAGCCCACTTACAGGTTTATATGGTTTAGAACAAATTCCAGTAAATATGATAGACCGAATAGAAGTAATTCGTGGAGGCGTTTCTGCTTTATATGGCTCTAGCGCAATTGGTGGAACTGTAAATGTAATTACAAAACTACCAAAGAAAAACGGATATAGCTTTAGCTACGGTTATCAAAATATCGATGGATCTGATCAAAATTTGATCAGTGGAAATGCAACAGTTGTTAATGAAGAAAGAAGCGCTGGTGTTAATTTCTTTATAAACAATCGAACAAGAGAGGCTTATGATGCTAATGGAGATAATTATTCTGAACTACCAGCATTAAAGGACAATACTTTTGGAGTAAATGCTTTCTATTTACCAACAGAAAACTCGAAGTTAGAAGCTAGTTTTAGCAGTCTTTATGAGTACCGATTTGGTGGAGAAATTGTTGATAAACCAGCATTTTTGGCAAACCAATCTGAGGAAAGAACGCACAACGTAAAAATGGGAAGTTTAGATTATCAAATAAATTTTGAAAGAAGTTCGCTTATTTTCTATTACGGTGGTCAACGAACTGATCGTGATCATTACACAGGTATTATTCCAGATGATGCAACAGAAAAACAAGAATTTTTCGCTGCGCCTCCTTACGGAATTTCAGAGGTTGTTACACATCAAGGTGGAACGCAATTCAATTATGGTTTTGATAAGTTTTTAGGCGGAAAAACAGTTCTTACAGGTGGTTTAGAATATATGTATGATGATGTTTTAGATGAAATCGAGTCATACAATTATCTTATCGATCAAACTACAAAGACGTTAGGCGCTTTTGTACAAAATGATTGGGATATTTCAGAAAAAGTGAACTTTCTAACGGGTTTCCGTATCGACAAGCACAACTTGGTAGAGCACGCAATTTTTAGTCCTAGAGTATCACTTTTGTATAAATTAAAAGAAACAACACAGTTTCGTTTAGGTTGGGGTACTGGTTTTAGAGCACCACAAGCTTTTGATACCGATTTACATATTGCTTTTGCAGGTGGTGGCGTTTCTAGAATTTCTTTAGCTGATGATTTAATTGAAGAACGTTCTAATAGTTATACCGCTTCTGTAAATTATGATAAAGCAACAGAGCACTTTATTGCTGGTTTTACAGTTGAAGGTTTTTATACCCATTTAGATGATGCATTTTATCAATTTCCTTTAGGTAAAGATCAATTTGGAGAGCGTTTTGAAAAAAGAAATGGAAGTGGAGCTACAGTGAAAGGAATCACTTTAGAGACACGTGCAAATTTTGACTATGTGGTAGAATTAGAAGCAGGTTTTACAGTACAGTCTAGTTTATTTGATGATAGTGTAGAAAATATTGAAGGCTTACCTTTAAAAAGAGAATTTTTACGTACTCCAAATAATTATGGTTACGCAACACTTACTTACACACCAATTAAAAAATTAGCAATTAGTGCAAACTTATTATATACTGGTAAAATGGATATTATTCACTTTGCTGGAGGCAATACAGGACAAACTGTAGATGAATATGATGTTACACCAAACTTTACGGAATTAAGTTTACGTGGAAGCTATACTTTTGAAATGGAAAAATTAAAAACAGGATTTGAACTTTTTGGTGGGATAAAAAATGTAACCGATAGCTATCAAAATGATTTTGATACTGGTAAAAACCGTGATAGTAATTATGTATATGGTCCAGCAGCGCCACGTACATATTTTGTAGGAGTAAAAATTAGTTCACTATAATATTTTGAAATTGACAAAATTATTTATTTTAAGTCTGTTTGTTTTATTAATAACTAACACCGCTTTTTCACAAAATGAAAAAGCGGTTAGTTGGTTAAGTTTTCAGCAATTAGAAGATTCACTTTTAATAAAACCTAAAAAAGTTTTTATTGATTTCTATGCAGACTGGTGCAGTCTTTGTATTAAAATGCAGCAGGATGTTTTTACAGATAAAAAAGTGATAGCACTTTTAAAAAAAGAATTCTATGCCGTAAAAATGGATGCAGAAACAAAAGATACAATTACATTCGGAGGTCAAAAATTTATTAATGAACGCATCAATAAAAGAAACCCAATACATCAAATTCCTTTATTAATGGCAAGAAAAAAGAACAAACCATTTTCTTTACCAGCAATTGTTTTGATGGATAAAAATTTTAAACCAACAGCTAGATATTTTCAATATTTAAATGTTGAACAGCTTATTAAAGTTTTATCGCAATAAAAAAAATAATTGCCTACCCAACAACTACAATTTTAAACATAAATTCTGAAAGAGATGCACAAGAAGTAGTGGCTTTACAATAGTAAAAAGATGCAACGTAAGTGTTAACTACCTATAAAATTAATTTTCCCAAATTCTTTGGTTGCTAGATCTACCACCAAAACTATACACTAAACCTGCAGAAGGGTAAATATGAGATTTCTGACTTTCGAATCTAGATTCAGAAAATTTATACATTAATTGCAGATTTAAACCATAGTTAGCGTTAAACCAAAAAGTAGATCCTGCACCAAAATTTAAGGTTGGTGTAAACCGCACTGCATCTATAAAACTACCTCCAATTAAAATATAAGGAACCACATTATCTCTAGAAGTACCGAAATCATAACGTAAAGCTCCATCAAAAGTGGTGTATTTTTGGTTATCACCAACTGCTGTTGCAAAACCAGCATCTAAAACTAAACTTTTAAAGATATATCTAGAAACATTAAATCGAGGAGACTGATATGCCAGTTGACCACCAACAACTCTACCATCTTGTAAAGAGTATTTTGCACCTGCAATACTAATTCCTGCAGTCCATTTTTGCACTTCGCTTTGAGCCTTTATTTGAATTGTAAAAACAAATAGAAAGAATATAATTAGGGCTTTAATTTTCATATTTATAGGTAGTTAGTTGAATAATAAGAACTAATAATGGGTAAATATATTGTAATCTTTAATAAAACAAAACAGTTAATGGGTTTTTATTGATTTACATCTTACATTTGCACAAAACTTAGCACGTTGAGCAAGCAGAACATTGTAAATCAATATCAAACATCTGAGAACGTTTCGCAGATTATTACACAGCTTCAACAAGAACAAAACCATTTTCAAATATCTAATTTGGTGGGTTCTTCGTTGTCTTTTGTTGTTTCAGAAACTTTTAAAAAAGCAGATAAGCCCTACCTTTTAATTTTTAATGATAAGGAAGAAGCTGCTTATTATTTAAATGATTTAGAGCAGCTTTTAGGAGAAAAAAATGTACTTTTTTACCCGGGTTCTTACCGAAGGCCTTATCAAATTGAAGAAACCGACAATGCGAATGTTTTATTGCGTTCTGAAGTTTTAAACAGAATCAACTCTAGAAAAAAACCTGCTGTAATTGTAACGTATCCAACGGCTCTTTTTGAGAAAGTAGTAACAAAAAAAGAGTTAGAAAAAAACACGTTAAAAGTTGCTGTTGGTGAAAGCTTATCGTTAGATTTTGTGAACGAAGTTTTATTTGAATACAAATTTAGACGTGTAGATTTTGTTACAGAACCAGGAGATTTCTCCGTACGTGGAGGAATTATTGATGTATTTTCATTTTCTAATGATGAACCCTACAGAATTGAATTTTTTGGAGATGAGATCGATAGTATTCGTTCTTTTGATGTAGAAACTCAACTTTCTAAAGAGAAATTGAAAAAGGTTTCTGTAATGCCAAATGTTGAAAATAAAACATTGCAAGAAAATAGAGAGAGCTTCTTAAAATACATCTCACCTAAAACAGTAATATTCACTAAAAACAGGAATTTATTAGTTGGTAATTTAGATAAATTCTTCGAAAAGGCAGAAGAAGCGTTTCATGATTTATCTAAAGAAATAAACCATTCAAAACCTTCTGAACTTTTTTGTGATGGTGCCTTTATAGAAAATCAATTACAAGATTTTACGTTGGTTGACGTAGGAAGTCAAGATCAGAAAGATTCAAAAATTATTTTCAACACGATTCCACAGCCTTCTTTTAACAAGCAATTTAATTTATTAATTGATAATTTAACGGAATATCACAAAGGAGGTTTCACCAATTATATATTCTGCGCTAACGAGCAACAAGCACAACGTTTTCATGATATTTTCGATGACTCTGAACAAGAAGTGCATTATGAAACTGTTGTCTTTCCTTTATATCAAGGTTTTGTAGATGTAGATAATAAATTGGTTTGTTATACAGATCATCAAATCTTCGAACGTTACCATAAATTCAGATTGAAGAACGGCTACGCTAAAAAGCAAGCAATCACACTTCAAGAATTAAACAAATTAGAAATTGGAGATTATGTAACCCACATGGATCATGGAATTGGAAAATTTGGTGGTTTACAAAAAATAGATGTTCAAGGAAAAAAACAAGAAGCTATTAAATTGGCTTATGGGGAAAGAGATATCTTATATGTAAGTATTCACTCTTTACACAAGATTTCTAAATTCAATGGAAAAGATGGCAAACCTCCTAAAATATACAAATTAGGTTCTGGTGCTTGGAAGAAAATCAAACAAAAAACAAAAGCAAGAGTTAAACATGTTGCATTTAATTTAATTCAATTATACGCGAAAAGAAAGCTTCAAAAAGGTTTTGCATTTGGGCCAGATACTCATATACAGCATGAATTAGAAGGAAGTTTTATGTATGAAGACACGCCAGATCAATTTACTTCTACACAAGATGTAAAAAACGATATGGAAAAAGAACAACCCATGGATAGATTGGTCTGTGGTGATGTTGGTTTTGGTAAAACAGAAGTTGCAGTAAGAGCAGCTTTTAAAGCGGTAGACAATGGAAAGCAAGTCGCAATTTTAGTACCCACAACTATATTGGCTTTTCAGCATTACAAAACTTTTACAGAAAGGTTAAAAGACTTCCCTATTAAGATTGATTATTTAAATAGGTTTAGAACTGCAAAACAAAAAACAGAAGCCATAAATGGTGTAAATGATGGCTCTGTAGATATTATTATTGGTACGCATCAATTAACAAATCAGCGTATAAAATTTAAAGATTTAGGATTATTAATTATTGATGAAGAACAGAAATTTGGTGTTGCTGTAAAAGATAAATTAAAAACCTTAAAAGAAAATGTAGACACATTAACGCTAACTGCAACTCCAATTCCTAGAACGTTACAATTTAGTTTAATGGCAGCAAGAGATTTGTCTGTAATTAAAACACCACCACCAAACAGACACCCAATAGAAAGTAATGTGATTCGTTTTGGCGAAGAAACAATTAGAGATGCCATTTCTTATGAAATTTCTAGAGGAGGACAAGTTTTCTTCATTCATAATAGAATAGAAAATATAAAAGAAGTTGCAGGCTTAATCCAAAGATTAGTTCCTACTGCTAAGGTTGGCATTGGCCACGGACAAATGGAAGGTAAAAAACTAGAGGGATTAATGCTCAGTTTTATGAATAATGAATTTGATGTCTTGGTTTCTACCACCATTATAGAAAGTGGTTTAGATGTACCCAATGCAAATACTATTTTTATTAATAATGCGAATAATTTCGGACTTTCCGATTTGCACCAAATGCGTGGTAGAGTTGGGCGATCTAATAAAAAAGCATTCTGTTATTTTATAACACCACCGTATCATATGATGACGGATGATGCTAGAAAACGTATCGAAGCATTGGTACTGTTCTCTGATTTAGGAAGCGGAATTAACATTGCTATGAAAGATTTAGAAATTCGTGGTGCTGGAGATTTATTAGGTGGTGAACAGAGTGGTTTTATAAATGATATTGGGTTTGACACCTATCAAAAAATATTACAAGAAGCCATTGAAGAATTAAAGGAAAATGAATTTAAAGACTTATACCCAACAGACAATACGAAGCCAAAAGAATTTGTAAAAGAAGTAACTATAGATACTGATTTTGAAATTTTATTTCCAGATGATTATGTAAATTCTGTTACAGAACGCTTGAGCTTATATAACAAATTATCTGATTTGGAAGGCGAAAAAGAACTACAGGTTTTTGAATCAGAAATTATAGATCGTTTTGGCGAAATACCTAATGAAGTGAATGATTTATTAGATTCGGTAAGAATTAAATGGTTGGCAAAAGAATTAGGTTTAGAGAAAATTATTCTAAAACAAAAAAGAATGATTGGTTATTTTGTTGAGAATCAACAAAGTGATTTTTACCAAACAGAAGCATTTTCTAGAATGTTAAAATACGTTCAAAACAACGGTAAAAGCTGTGTAATGAAAGAGAAAGAAACTAAAAATGGCTTGCGTTTATTAATCACTTTTATTAGAATCGACAGCGTAAAAACGGCCTTAAATATTTTACAAAAAATATAGATTACTTTGTCTGTTTGAGCGCAGTCGAGAGCTTATTCTTTAACATAAAATAAAACCTTAACTGCGCTCGAGCAAACATTTTTACAATCAATGGAAAACTCACACACAAAGAATTTATCGGTTTTACTGCTAGCAACACTCTTTATAAGTACGTCTGGTGTTTTAGGTAGATATATACAATTAGCCCCAGAAGCCATTATTTTGTGTCGGGCTTTTTTAGCTGCAATTTTCATCTTTATTTTCTGTAAATTTAAGAAGGTTGACTTAAAAATAAAATCTAAAAAAGACACTATTTCTTTTATCTTTAGCGGCTTTTTAATGGGCGCACATTGGGTTACTTATTTCTACGCTTTAAAACTATCTAATGTAGCTTTAGGTATGCTGTCTTTATATACTTTTCCTGTAATAACAGCTTTTTTAGAACCTTTTTTTATTAAACAAAGAATAAACACAGTTCATATTTTTTTAGCAATTTTAGTCTTAATTGGTGTTTATATTTTAGTGCCAGAATTCTCTTTAGAAAACAATCAATTACAAGGTGTTTTGTTTGGTATTCTTTCTGCTTTCTTTTATGCTCTTCGTAATTTAATGGTAAAAGAACATGTAAAAAATTACAATGGCAGTATGCTAATGTTTTATCAAATGATTGTTATAAGTGTATTGCTTATTCCTGTTTTATTTTTTGCTGATTTTTCTAATGTGCAAAGTCAATTACCTTTATTAGTTTTAGTAGCTTTATTAACTACCGCAGTTGGCCATACAATGATGGTAAACTCTTTAAAACATTTTTCTGCTGCTACAGCAAGTATAATTAGTAGTGTGCAACCTATTTTTGGAATTATAATCGCATACTTTTTCGTACATGAAATTCCGCATTTTAATACTTTTATTGGTGGAAGTTTAATTTTATTGACGGTTGTTATTGAGAGCATTAGAAGTAAAAAGTAAATTTACCTTCTATAATATATTGAAACAACAAATTACTAACAAACAAGTATAGCCCTGATTGAAACGGCATCCTTTTTGTTTTTCACAAAAAGATATAGTGGAAAGCAGGAAATAGCTTCAAAAAACATCTCCTTTAAAAATTACGATTCCTACTTTTACAGTAATGATCAAAAAGTCTTTAAAAAAAAGGCATGCTAAAACAACTCTTTATTACTAATGTCTAAGTAATTACGTTTTACAAAGGCTAAGATAGTTTCTAGAATTTCGCCCATGTTTTTACAATCTTTAAATTTAACATCACCAACATATTTTATTAAGTGTTTTTTTAGAAGTTCTACGTTTTCTGGAAAAGAAATAGTGTCTGCTTTCATACATTTAATCAAGCGTGCAGTTCTTTTAGGTGCAGTAATCATTCTTTTTGCCATAAAAGAACGCTCCTCTATTTTATATTGTCGAATAGAATCGTTTTGTAATTTTTTACCCACCATTTCTATCATCTTGAAGTTTTCTTTCATAAACTGCAAGTTGTACACTTTTAAATTCCCTTCAAAAGACTGCTGATCGAAATCTATAGCTCTAATTTTATACACAATATGATCAAAATCGTGCGTTGGTGTAATTACATAATTATAAGAACGCATATCACCTAACAAGCGCACTAGACAACGTTCTTTAAATTTCACAAACTCTTTGGCTATTTGAGCTTTTTGAGGCTCTGTACAATCTGGTAAGATATCTCTAATAAAATCGTCTCCAGGAATTCCTGCAATATGCTCTTCTATAAGAGTGTCTTTATAAACTAAAAAGTTCATGTTATGAGGAGACAAAATATGTTCTAATTCTAGACCATAAATACGTGAAGCATCTGCTTTTTTTACATAAAAATAAGAGAAATTATCATTTAAAATATTTCTAACTTTTATTCGAAATGGCTTTGAATTACCGAACGTACAATAATCAATAGCGTCTACATTTAAAAATGGAATACTATCATCATTACCATCTGAATGTAACCGTGTATAAATTTTCTTTAAACTTCTATCGATCTCTTCTCTATCATATTGAGAATAATAGGTTCTTACCCACAAAGTGTCTTCATCGTTCTTATCATAAACCGTAACTGAGCCTTGAAACCGCAACAAATCATCATAATAAAGAGAAATTTTTATATTTCTATTATAATTTTTTAAATATGCATTTAACATTTCATTTACTGGAAATGTTGGTTTCTTTTTGGACATCAATTTTTTCCCTACCGCCATCTTTTCTGTTGATTTTTCTCAAAAATAAGAATATTTACACCAATTCAAACATCTTTCCTGGTAAAGGTTTTGAGATTCCTTTTAATTCCATCTGTAACAATATAGACGATAATTGATAAATAGGAATGTTACATTCTAAAGAAATTACATCTAATAATTGTTGTCCTTTTTCATGCAGTAAATCATAAATTTTTTGTTCATTCTCGTTCAATTCTAAAAATAATTGTTTTTGAATTGCCTTTGGTTTTTCTGCCAAATCCCAATTTAGCATTTTCACAATTTCCTCTGCGGAATTTAATAGGAATGCTCTGTTGTTTTTTATTAGATTGTTACAACCTTTGCTATATAAATCTGTAGTTCTACCAGGAACCGCAAATACGTCTTTATCATAAGAGTTTGCAATGTCTGCCGTTACCAAAGAACCTCCTTTTGCCGCAGATTCTATAATAATTGTGGCTTTAGAGATACCAGCAACAATTCTATTTCTTTTTAGAAAATTTTCTCTTAATGGTGTTTCTTTGTGCCAAAACTCAGTTAAAAAACCTCCGTTTTCATTTACCTGACTTATATATTTCTTATGAACTTTCGGGTACGTTTCTTCTAAACCATGCGCTAAAACTGCAATGGTTTGTAGCTTATTTTTTATTGCTGCTTTGTGCGCACAAATATCTACACCATAAGCAAAACCACTTACAATAATGGGATTGTGTTGCGCTAAATCTGCTATTAATTTATTGCAAAAATCGCGTCCGTAAGAACTCATATTTCTGGTTCCCACAATAGAAATAATTTTATCGTTTGAAAAATCGATAGTACCGTCTTTAAATAATAAAATAGGGCTGTCTATACAATGTTGTAAATTGGTAGGGTAATCGTCTTCTAAAAAATATGAATATGCAAGGTCGTTTTCTTGTATGTATTTTAGCTCTTGTTCTGCAAGTTTGACGTTTTCTTCGTCAAAAAGGTGTTTTAGAACGTGTTTTCCTATTCCGTTTATTTTTGATAAATTAGATGCTTTTTCTTTGAATATTTGAGTGACATCTCCCACGTTTACAATGAGTTTCTTCGCCAAAATATCTCCCACGGCTTTACTTTTCTGCAATCGTAAAATAGCGAGTAGTTTTTCTTCTTTCAATAGTTAACAATTTGACAACCAATATATAAAAATTTTGTTGATAATTTTTATAGAACTTTCTATTATGAAACGTCTAAAATTATATATTTGTTTATATGAATTTAGCCAACTACATCAACGATTTATTATACAGATATGATTGCGTAATTGTTCCTGACTTTGGAGGGTTTGTAACCAATAAAATTGGTGCAAAGTTAAATAGTGATACTCACACATTCTACCCACCAACAAAGCAAATTGCGTTTAATAGTCTTCTAAAACACAATGATGGTTTGTTAGCTAATTACATTGCCTCTGCAGAACAAATTTCTTTCGAGAAGGCTTCTACAGCTATCTCTTTGTCTGTAATTAAATGGCAAAACGAATTGCAAAAAAAAGCCATTCAACTAGATAATTTAGGCGTTATTTCATTAAATGAACAACAACAAATTATTTTTGAACCAAAGAAAGATGTCAACTTTTTAACAACTTCTTTTGGCTTGCCTTCTGTTGAATCTTCTACTATAGAAAGATACAGACAAGAAGTAAAACCTTTGATTCCTGTTATTAATGCTACTGAGAAAAAAGGAGTTCCTGCATTTATAAAATACGCTGCAACTGCTGCAATCTTATTAACATTAGGGGTTACTGGCTACAATGGTTATGAACAAAACCAGCAAAAAGAAGTCTATGCAAATCAGCAAAAAGAACTAGAGAAAAAGATACAATCTGCTACGTTTGTTATTTCTAATCCGCTACCAACCTTAGAACTAAATGTTGTTAAAGAAGTAGCGAAACCATATCATATTGTTGCTGGTGCTTTTCAAATTGCAGAAAATGCAGATAAAAAAGTAAAAGAATTAATTTCTGAAGGTTTTAATGCTCAAATTATTGGAGTCAATAAATGGGGGTTAACACAGGTTACTTTTAATAGTTATGCAGATAAAAATGACGCAATCAACAGTTTGAATAAGATTAAAAGAACGGTATCTAAAGACGCTTGGTTATTAGTTAAAACTACCAAATAATTTTACTTTTCTTTCTGTTTTTAGCATCACTTATAAATTAGTGATTGTGTATCTTTGCAAAAAAAAAATTATTTTTTGATGGAAGCAAAAACACCTAAAGAATCTTTAACAATTTTAACAGATTTAGTCTTACCAGGAGAAACTAATTATTTAGACAATCTTTTTGGCGGAGAATTATTAGCTAGAATGGACAGAGCTTGTAGTATTGCCGCAAGAAGACACTCTAGAAGAATTGTAGTTACTGCTTCTGTAAATCATGTTGCCTTTAATAAATCTGTGCCAGTTGGTAGTGTTGTTACCGTAGAAGCGAAAGTTTCTAGAGCATTTAACTCTTCTATGGAAATTTACGTTGATGTTTGGATTGAAGACAGACAATCTAGGCATAGAACAAAAGTAAACGAAGGTATTTATACTTTTGTTGCTGTAGATGAAACTGGCAAACCCGTTCAAATACCTCAATTAGTTCCAGAAACTGATTTAGAAAAAGAACGTTTTGAAGGTGCACTAAGACGTAAACAATTGAGTTTAGTATTAGCAGGAAAACTAAAACCAAATGAAGCTACTGCTTTAAAGGCTTTGTTTAATTAAAAGTGATACTATATGGAGTTTTTCAATCATTTTAAAATTATTGAATCTGTAATTGTTTTTGTAATTGCTTTTTTTATTCGATTATTTATTACAAAATCGCTTCGAAAAATTCAAACAAAATTCGGATTTCAAAATTCAAGAATTTTAGTAACCAATAAAATCATTTCAATTCTTATTTACATAACTGTAATTGTTGTAATTTCTTTTATTTGGGGAGTAGATGAAAAACAATTATTAATTTATATCTCTTCTTTCTTAACCATTTTAGGAATTGCTTTTTTTGCACAATGGTCTATTCTATCTAACATTACAGCTGGCATTATACTTTACGTAAACTATCCTGTAAAAATTGGAGACACCATTACTGTTTTAGAAAAAGACAATAATATTACTGGTGAAATTAGAGATATTGGTGCATTTTTTATCACCTTAAGAACACCTGAAAAAGAACTAATTACATTACCTAATGCTATTATTCTTCAGAAGAACATAAAATATTCTCCACAACCGATGAGATTATAATTTTACTATTAGACTCTATTACAGATTATTTATTCTGTTAGAATCGTTGTATGTTTATAAAATAACAAAGAAGCTCAAATTAAAATTTGCGCTTCTTTGTTCTACGACCTAACTAACGTAGATAATTCTATTTCAATATAAAATTAGACCATTTGACCCGCATGTTTACCTTCGTAAACCTCCTCCACTAATTTAGCATTAAATGCAGGCAAATCATCCGGGTTTCTACTAGTAACCAAACCTTGGTCTACCACTACTTCCTCGTCACTCCAGTTTGCCCCAGCATTTATAAGATCTGTTTTAATTGAACTATATGAAGTTACATTTCTATCTTTTAATACATCTGCCTCTACCAATAACCATGGTCCGTGGCAAATAGCACCAACCGGCTTATGATTCTCAAAGAAAGACTTCACAAAACTCACTGCCTTGCCATTATTTCGTAATAAATCTGGGTTTATAACCCCACCTGGCAACATCAATGCATTATAATCTTTTTGAGAAACCTCATCTAAAGTCTTATCAACTTTATACGTTTTCCCCCAATTGCCATCGTTCCAAGATTTTATTTCTCCAGACTCTAAAGATACAATGTGCACTTCTGCACCTGCTTCCTCTAACGCTTTTTTTGGTTCTCTTAATTCGCTTTCTTCAAATCCATTAGTTGCTAAAATTGCAACGGTCTTTCTTTTTAAGTTTTCCATTTTAATAAAATTTTAATTCATATAAGAGAATTTAAATAAGTTCTAAATTCTCTCACAAAATTAATTATTAATCAAGTAACTTTTGTGTGGTATCAAATTCTATTTTAACGCAAATACTATTTTAAGGGTTTATCTTTTTAAAATCCAAGAAGCGGGATTTAGCTTTGTCGTATTCTTATACAAAACGAAAATTAACGTCGTTTTTCCAGAAACTTTGTCTGTAAATATCTGACCTATCTTTTGTCCTGTTGTTACGTTATCTCCCTTCTGAACATAGAGTTTCTCTAAGTTATTGTAAGAAGTAATGTAGTTTCCATGTTGAATTAAGACATTTCTTCTTCCACCAGAAGTCACTAAAACATTCAAGATCTTTCCATTAAAGATAGCTTGTGCACTTCTTCCTCTTTGGGTAACCATGTGCAAACCTGTACTATTAATTGTAATTCCAGGAAAAGTGGGATGAGACTGCTTACCAAACCTTCTTGTAATTAAGCCTTCTTCTATAGGCCAAGGCAACTTTCCTTTATTTAATTCAAATTTTGCTGCTAGGGCTTTTGCTTCCGGACTTAAAACAAACTCATTCTTTTTGGTTATTTTCGGTTTATTTATAAGCTTTGCATTTGCTATTTTGTTTGCTTTTGCTATTTCATCACGAATAATTTTGTCTATTTTTTCAGCAACTCTTTTTTCAGCATTTATTTTATTTTGAATTTCTCTTTTATACTTTCTTTCTTTCTTTTTAATTGTAGATATTAACTTTACTTTATTATTCTTATCAATCTCAATCTTTTCCTTTTGATCTTTTTCTGAAAGAATTAAAGTATCTTTTACTTGTTTTTGATATAGTAAAGAATCATTCATTTTTTTTACCAAATCTGTTTGAACACCAATTTCTTCTCCTTGCTTTTTCCTGAAAGAAGTATATTGTTTCATGTATTCTAAACGCTTGTATGCTTGATGAAAATTTTGAGAAGACAACAAGAACATCATCCTGCTTTGTTGAGATTTACTCTTATAAGATTTTAAAATCATACTTGCGTAATCTGTCTTTAAAGCCAAAAGCTCCTTTTCTAGCTTCGTAATTTCTTTTTTGTTCTTAGAAATCTCTCTAGATAACAATCTTGCTTCAGAATTAATGGTACGTATTAACCTTAATCTTACATCTATTTTCTGATTTAGATCTTTTAGATCTTCAAGAACATTCTTTTCCTTTTTTTGCTCCTTAAACAATAAACTGTTTACTTGAGCAATCTCTTTTTTTAATTTTTTTCGCTGTTGTTCTAACTCTTTTTTTGTTTGACTAAAAGTTGACAAACAAGTAAAAGTCAAAATAAATAATGTTGTATAAAACCGAGCCTTTATCACTATATCTGAATGCGTTTATATCCTTTAGGTATTTTAAAAGAAGTATTTATTTCCGTATTAAACTCAACAGATTTCAATATAAAATCTATCGTTGTTAATTTATTTCCTTGTTTTGCTTTTATATTTATTTCTTGCGGATACACTACATCTTCTATCAATTTATAAGAAGGATATTTGATATCTAAACGCTGCCCTTTCATAGAATTTACAATAGATTGATGGTCTAATTTAAAATGACCAGGATTCACTGCAAAAAAAACATCAAAAAAATTTGCCTGCACTTGCGGAGATAAAATGTAAGAATTATTTACAATTTCTATATTTTGCTTTTCCTTTTTAACATCTAAAATAGCTTCACCTAAAAACAAATTTTGCAATTGTTGAAAGTTAATTTCTGTACCTAATAATTTCTCTAACATCGAAAAATCTCCTTCAAAATACTTTTTTTCTAGAGGTGAATAAAAACTTACTTTTTCTGGAGTTATTTTAGCTTTAAAAACGTTGATAAACTTCGTTCCTTTTAACCAAATTACCTCATCTTTTTGTATTTTTAAATAAACAGAAATACTTTGATTTACTTTTCCATCATTAAAATTTGCTTTTAACTTAGCGTCTATTGTTTCTTTATCAAAAGTGGCAGAAAGATGCTTTCTTACTACTTTTTTAGCAGACATTTCCCTTGCAACCAAATTAGAATCTATTACATATTTTTTTGTTTTACAAGAAGTAAAAACAATGGTTAACACTACTAAATATTTTAAATATCGCATTTTATTTTTTTAACTTTTCAAATTTTTCTTTGTACTTTTTTTCTTCGGATTTATTACCTAAACCTTTATAAGAAACAGCCATTTCATTATAAAAATCGGCTTCCATTGCATCTTCAATAACAAAATCGATACCGTTTTTTAAAGTTTCTAAAGCTTTTTTATAAGCTTTCTTCGCATTTAATGCTTTCCCACTCATTAAATATACAAAAGGCTGTGCAGGAAACAGCGCAATACCTTCTGTACTATATTTTAAAAGCAACGCTGGTTTGTCTTCAGTAGACTCTAAAATTTGTTTTAATACAGCATAAGATTTATTCGTTTCAAACCTCTTAAAAATACTTTCTGCAACTGCTGTTGTTTTTACAACTCCGTTGTTTCTTTTCTCTAAACTGTCTTTTACCTTCTTAAGGCTTGCTGGCAATAAATTTTCTTCTTGCAAAACATTCATAATACTTAAAGCACTTTTATAGTCTCTATTTCGCAAGTATAGTCTCACTAAATAAGCTCTTTCTCTAGACTTAGAAATAACAATTTTTTGTTGAATTTTTATCGCTTCAGAAAAGTTATTTTCTTTCACAAAAACCTTTACTAAATGCTTTTGCATCCAAATATTTTTAACATCTTTTTCAATGGCTCGATTGATATATTCTTTTGCTAAAAGTGTATTATTCAATTCTAAATAGTTTTTAGAGAACTCATAAAAAACAGCTAAATCATTTGGTAATATTTGATTACAACTCTCTAAATTTTCTATAGCTTTTTGGTAGTTTCCAATAGATTTCTGAGACAACGCTTTAAAGAAAAATTGCTGAAATTGCAACTCTTTTTCCTCTGTTAAATCTACCGCTGCGGGAATACTGTCTTGTGCAAGACATTTTAAAGAAATTATAAAAAAGAGCAAAGAAAAAAGAGACACCTTAAAATAATCTAATTGCCTCTCTTTTCTATACGCTATCTTTTTTACTCTAAAAATCATTAAGTTAATTCTGTATAATCTCCAATACTAACTGAGGTAAAATTACCATCAAACTTCGCATGATTTCCAATCATGGCATTGTCTAGTTTTGCATTCGAAATTACCACATTTGTTTGTATTAAAGAGTTTGTAATTGTCGTATTTTCTACAACACTATTTTCTCCTATAGAAACATAAGGTCCTATTTTTGTGTTTTTTAAAACTACATTCTTTCCAACATAACAAGGTTGAATAATTTCTGAGTTCTCTAACACAACGTCTTCAGACACTAAATTATTACCTGCTTTGTGTTCAAATTCTAAAACTTGCTTATTTGTATCTACCGTTGGGTCTTTCTTTCCACAATCCATCCAAGTAGTTACCGTTCCTGGAATAAATTTTGCACCATCTCTTTTTAATGTTTCTAAAACATTGGTTAATTGATATTCGTTGTTCTCTCTTAAATCATTATCAATTAAATATTGAATTTCAGTTCTTACTTTATCTCCGTCTTTAAAGTAGTAAATTCCAATAATTGCTAAATCGGAAACAAAATCCTTTGGCTTTTCAATAAAATCTGTAATAAAACCATCTTCTAATTTCACAACACCAAAAGCACTTGGGTCTTCTACTTGCTTTACCCAAATTGCACCATCTGCATTAGCATCTAATTTAAAATCTGCCTTAAATAAAGTATCTGCATACGCAACAACACAAGGGCCTCTCAAAGAATCTTTAGCACAAAAAAGTGCATGCGCAGTTCCCAAAGCTTCTTCTTGAACATAAACAGAACCTTTAGCACCTAATTCTTTTGCTATTTTTAATAAATTCTCTTTTGTGTTTGCAGGAAATCCTTTTTTGGCAGGTCCTATTATGAAGGCAATCTCATCTATTTTTTCATCTATTACAGATGAAATGTCTTCTACCAATCTTTGTACAATTGATTTTCCAGCAATTACAGTTAAAGGCTTAGGAACAGTTAACGTATGTGGTCTCAAACGAGATCCGATTCCTGCCATTGGTACAATTATCTTCATATATTTTTTTTCGAATTTTAAAGTTGCAATATACTATTATTAAAAAGATTTTAAAAAAATATAAGAAAAGTCAAAGTAAAAAGATCTTTTAAGAAGATTTAAAAAAAAGGACCTTGAATAACAACAATTAAAAAAGAGAAGAAATGCTTTTTTTAAACAGGTATTAAAACCAAACATAGCATTGTATACTAAAAATCATATCCCTGAATTCAGGGATACCCATACCTGAATTCAGGGATATAAAAAAAACACTGTTTTCAGGGATTGAATTAAATTTAATAATTTAATACTTTTGATGTGTTATTGATAATAAATTAAGACATTTTAACTAATTGACACTAATATAAGTAATGTGATTATTTTTTACACAAAACCCTGTTTCCAAAAACTCCCTATACATGAAAAAAAACTTCAAAACTCTGTTAACACTAAAAACTCTAGTTATCGAGCAATTTGATAAAACTCTATTTAAACTAACAATTCGACAATGCTAAACATTATTAGTAATCCTTTTGTAGAAAACATATTAATAATTAACACAAATAATCAATTCAGAAAAAAAAACAAGTCTTGTCGTTTAGACTTTTACTAAAAAACGATATAACAAATTCAATTAATCACTATTCTTAAAACTATTTACAAAGATGAAAAAAAGGTACATTAGTAAACTTCTTACAATTGGAGTCTTTATGATTTCTGCTTTCAACATGAATGCACAAAAACAAGAAGAATTAACAAAAATTAGCAGTAAGTACAATCAAGAAAAACTTACTACGTTAAAAAACGATTTTAAACAAAAGGCTTCTTTAGAAAAACAAAATGCAATTACAATTGCAAAGAGTAAGGGATGGAAAACTAGATTTACCAATAAGAAAGGTGAATTATTAGAAATTCAAAAAGTAGTAAATGGAAAACCAATTTATTATACCACTTTTAATGTTGCAGCCGCAAAATCTACAAGAACAAATCATTTAAACAACGGTGGTTCTTTAGGCTTAAATTTGATGGGGCAAAATATGACTGCTCACGTTTGGGATGGCGGATTAGCAAGAGCATCTCACCAAGAATATGATGGTGCTGGTGGTACAAATAGATTCTCTATTGGAGATGGCACAACAGCTTTACACTACCATTCTGCTCACGTAACAGGTACAATTATGGCTTCTGGTGTTGTTGCAAATGCAAAAGGAATGGCGCCTCATGCAAGTGCTGTTGGTTATGATTGGAATAATGACACTTCTGAAGCTATAAACGCAGCTTCAAACGGAATGTTAGTTTCTAATCATTCTTATGGTTTTGCTACAAGAAATGCACAAGGTCAACCTCAACTTCCAGATTATTATTTTGGAGGGTACATTACAGACTCTAGAGATTGGGATAACATTATGTTTAATGCACCAAACTATTTAATGGTTGTTGCAGCAGGAAATGATGGAAATGATAATTCTGCTAATGGTGCTCCATTAGCTGGAAATTCTTCTTATGACAAATTATCTGGTCATGCAACTGCAAAAAACGGTATGGTTGTTGCCAACGCAAATGATGCTAATATAAATGCAAATGGAAACCTGCTTTCCGTTACTATAAATTCTTCTAGTAGTGAAGGACCAACAGATGATTACCGTATTAAACCAGATATTACTGGAAACGGAACATCTGTATATTCTACTTATTCGTCTAGTAATACAGCTTATAATAGTATTACTGGTACTTCTATGGCATCGCCAAATGTTGCGGGTACACTATTAATTTTACAACAACATGCTAACAATGTTAGAGGTTCGTTTATTAAAGCTTCAACTTTAAAAGGAATTGCTTTACATACTGCAGATGACGCAGGTTCTAATGGACCAGATGCAATTTTTGGCTGGGGATTAATGAATGCTAAAAGAGCTGCTGTAGCAATTACTCAAAACGGTACTGAATCTAAGATTGAAGAACTAACTTTATCTAGCGGACAAACGTATCAAATTACTGTAGATGCTGATGGAGTTAATGATTTAATGGCTTCTATTTCTTGGACAGATAGAGCAGGAACTGCAACTACTACAGCAAATTCAAGTACTGCTGTTTTAGTAAATGATTTAGATATTAGAGTTTCTAAAAACGGAACAACCTATACTCCTTGGAGATTAACAGGAGTAACAACAAATGGAAAAGGTGATAATACTGTAGATCCTTATGAAAGAGTTGATGTTGCTAACGCTTCAGGAACTTATACAATTACTGTAACTCATAAAGGTTCTTTAACTGGCGGAAGTCAAAATTATTCATTAATTGTAACTGGTTTATCAGGAACGCCTGTTGTATGTAATGCAACAATCCCTTCTAATCTTACTGTTGATGAATTTGGAGCTTCAACCGCAACTGTTTCTTGGAATACTGTTGCTGGAACTTCTTACGATTTTAGATACCGCAAAACAGGTACGTCAACCTGGACAACTTCTGCTGTTGCAGGAACTTCGGTTTCTTTAACAGGATTATCTACTCAAACTTCTTATCAAACTCAAGTAAGAAGCAAATGTCCTAATAATTCTACCTCAGCATATTCTAGTGCTGTTAGTTTTACAACTTCAGATGTTCAGCTTAATTATTGTGCTTCAAACGGAAATAGTGTTGCAGATGAATACATAAGTAAAGTAGTTCTTGGAGGTATAAACAATACAACCGGAGCTTCATCAAGCGGATACGCTGATTACACCTCTCAATCTACAAGTTTAACGAAAGGAGTTTCTTCAACAATTACAATTACCCCAACCTGGGCAGGAGCTTCATATAACGAAGGTTATGCTGTATTTATTGACTATAATAAGGATGGTGATTTTACAGATAATGGAGAAACCGTTTGGACAAAAACAGCTTCTAAAACAAAACCTGTAAGCGGTTCATTTACTGTGCCAACATCTGCAACTACAGGAGCAACTAGAATGCGTGTAGTAATGCAATACAATACTGTACCTTCTGCTTGTGGAACCTATAATTATGGTGAAACAGAAGATTATACTGTAAACATAACCGGAAGTAGTGCAGATACAATAGCACCAACTGCGCCTACAAATGTATCAGCTTCAGCTATTACCCAAACTACGGCTACATTATCTTGGACAGCATCTACAGATAACGTAGGAGTAACAGGATACGAGATATTTAGTAACGGAACAAGTGTTGGAACCGTAACAGCAACTTCTGCTAACATAACTGGTTTAACAGCAAATACTTCATACTCATATACTATAAAAGCTAATGATGGAGCAGAGAACACATCTAACTCAAGTAATAGTGTGTCATTTACAACATTAGGAAGTACGCTAGTATATTGTTCCTCTAAAGGAAATAGAGTAACTTATGAATGGATCGATTATGTGAGTTTTGGAGGAATGACAAATACAACTGCAGCAAACGCAGGATATGGAGATTTTACTTCAAAAACAGCAACAGTATCTAAAGGAAGTGATAACCAACTGATAATAAGTGCAGGTTTTGCAAGTACTGCATATACAGAACATTGGGCAGTTTGGATCGATTTTAATCAAAACGGAACTTTTGAAGAAAGCGAAAAAGTTACTTCTGGTTCTTCTTCTAGTGCGGCTAATTTAACTGCAACTATTTCAATTCCTTCTTCAGCTAATACTGGTCAAACAAGAATGCGTGTTTCAATGAAATACAATAGTGCGCAAACAGCTTGTGAAACATTTTCTGATGGAGAAGTAGAAGACTACACAGTAAATATTACAAACGCTACAGCAAATTATACTACATTTAGTAATACTAATTCTAAAAATGAATTAGGAAATGAAAGTAAAGCATTCGATTTTACAGTATATCCTAACCCTGTAAAAGGAACTGTTTTAAACATTCACTTAAATGATGCTAGAGAAGTTAACTTTGCAATTACAAACATGTTAGGGCAAACCTTAAAAAGTGGTATTTTAACAAAACAACCTATAGATGTTAGTCCTATTAAAACAGGTGTTTACATGTTAGAAATAACTGATGGACAAAAGTCTGTTGTTAAAAAATTCGTTAGACAATAATTTAATTTTATTACTCTAAAAAAAACCTCAAGCTATGCTTGGGGTTTTTTACATTATAAGTGAGAATTTTACCTAAACAAAAAACATAGTGTTTTCAGAGGTTGATATTAATTGGGAAACTATAAAGACAGCTTTGTTAGCAACAAATATAAATAACGTAGTTAAAAACTATAAATCAGCTAGAACAAACTGTTAAAACAAAAAAGCCAACAACATCAAAATAAACTAGAAACGGGTGTTTATATTAAAATACATCCACAATTCATCATAATCTGGTAATATTAGCAATTACTAGCCTATAAAATATTTTTTCTCCAAAATATCTGCGGTTAAGTTTGTAAACAAATTCATTTAAGTATAATTGCAAGTATTTTTTCTTTATTTTATGGTAATTTCCGACAAAACTGTGTTTTACATTACTAATTGTAATATGTACCCACTTTAAGGTTTCCTTAGAGATTGTTTCGTTTGATTTTTCACAGATATGTAATTCAACATAATCAGCAATGTTTACATGCGATGTACTTTTCTGTAAATACAATGGTTTACTCATTATCTATTACATTTTTAAAAGCTTCATTTGTTTCTCTAGCTTTATGATCTTCAAATACTTTAGCTTTAAAGTAACAAGATTGTCTTTCTACTTTCCTGTGCCTATGTTTTAAAGAATGGCGTTCTCAGCCATAATTATAACATTAGATTTTGTTTTACTGCCATGTCTTAATTTTTGAGTCTTGTGTGCATTTTCTGACGCTTCAATAGAAAAATAACCTTGTCCACTTCTATCATTCCCGCTAAAGTATACTATCATCTCTAAGCCATTACTTTTCTTAATTTATGAACCATTTACCAAACGGGTCATACCGTTTTAGACCTAATTGACGCTGAATTTCTTTAGAGGTAAAACCTTTCTTTGTGGCAATAAGTAAGAAAAACGTTTTCTACCAAATCAAAAATATAAATTTTGAATTTTGCATAACGGTTCGTTCCACTTCGTAAAGAAGTTCTACTTCTGCAGGTTCTACATTCATAGCTCCATTGACTTTTTATCCGATAATGTGTTGTATTTGAACACTTCTTCCACAAATTACTCCAACTTATCTCGTTCTTCTTTAAAAGTAGCTACACAAGATTTTTCGCTATCAAAATTCTGCTGTAAATTTAGAAATATCCATATCTTTATTTTTCTTAAAGAGAATAAACAATTAACAGTTATTAGTAATTACGGGTATACATTTTTTTTTCATCATTATTTATTGAAAAGAATAAGCTTTTAGCATTTTATTAAAAATATCATAATTGTTATAAATTCCTGAAAAATTCTTAGCTCCAGGTCCATAAGCAAAAACAGGAATCATAACTCCAGTATGTCCTTTTGTTACAAATTTAACCTCAACTTCACCTGTTTTCATATTACCATTAGTAATTGCCATACCTCCCGTTTCGTGGTCTGCTGTAATAATTACTAATGTATTACCATCTTTTTCTGCAAAATCAATAGCCTCACCAATTACTTTGTCAAAATCTAGCATTTCATTTATTACATATTCGGTGTCGTTTGCATGCCCACCCCAATCAATTTGAGAACCTTCAATCATAACAAAAAAACCTTTTTCATTTTGATTTAAGATATTTAAGGCAACTTTAGTTGATCTTAGTAATTCTTCACCACGACCTTCGGAGACTTTTAACTGTTGTTCTTCAGCTAAAAAGGCTGCTAGTTTACCTTTTGAAATTTTTTCAACTTCGTCTATAGAATTAGCAATTTGATAGTTCTGTATCTCTAACTCTTTTATCAGGTTTCTACCGTCTTTTCTGTTCGAAAAATATTTTCTCCCACCACCAATAAACAAATCAATATCTGTTTTAAGAAAATCTACTGCAATTTCTTCGTCCATTTTTCTAGAAGGTTGATGAGCAATAAAAGAAGCTGGTGTTGCATGGGTAATAGAACATGTAGCTAAAAGACCTGTAGCAAGACCTTTTTTTTCTGCAATTTCTAAAATTGTAAGTAAATTATTTTGGATACTATCTACACCAATTGCACCATTATAGGTTTTTTCTCCAGTAGCAAATGAAGTTGCACCAGCTGCTGAATCTGTTACGAAATTATCTGTCGCTTGGTTTTTGTGGAAACCTACAAATTGAATACGTTCTAGATTTAACTTGCCTTTATTTGCAGTTAATCCTCCATAAATTTGTCCGACACCCATTCCATCACCTATTAAAAGAATAATATTTTTTGGTTGTTTTATTTCTTGTTCATTTTGTGCAAAAAAAATTGTAGGAAAACATAAAAGAGAAAAGATTAATTTTAAAGTTATTTTCATTATATAAATATTTTTTGTTAAAATCTAGTAACCCTACAATGTTAAATACAGGGTACTAGAAATAAAATTACTACTTTACAGACCAAATATCTTGAAATAAATCATCCGTACCACCAAACTGACTTTGAATCGCTTCTGTATAATTAGCTGTATTATATGTTTGCTCGTCAATAGGATACTGCCAACGTCTTGGTAATTTTCCTGTTGCGTTTAATCCTGCTCCTGTTGTAATAAAAGTAACTGGATAACCTGTTCTACGTTGATTGTAAAAAGCTTCACTTCCTGAGTTTTGAAAAAATGAGATGTATTTTTGTGTAATAATTTGCTTTAAACCATCTTCATTATTTCCTTTGTAAGCTACTTCGCTATTATTAAGAAAATCATTAATAGAAACAGTTACTGTACCTAGAGTTACACCAGCTAAATCGCCAATTGTGAGGTTATCTCCTTCAATTAAACCATGAAACTCTAAAGAAGCATTAATTCCTTTTAGGTAATAAGTCGCTGTATCAGCTGTTACCCATCCTCTATTAGCTGCTTCTGCAATATTTAAACACATTTCAGAGAAACCTATAATAATACCTGGTTCTGGCCCTACATTTGACACATAGTATCTGTTATAGTTTGTATAAGAATAAGCCCCATTAGTTTCGTTTGCCGCTAATTCACTTAAACTTTGTGAAATATTAGCCCCTACATATGCTGTAAAATCATTTACATTTTTACCATTTTCTATTTGAACAGGCGCAGGAGTTGCTATGGCAAAAGTTCTTGGATCTTGAGTTGTTGTAGTAAGTTCTAAATAAGTTGACGAAATATTTCGGTAATTATTTAAAGAGTTTTGAGGATAAAGTGGATAAATGTTTACATTTTCATTATATATAAACGCAAAATTATCTGTATTACCAACCATAATAGGGTACTTATTAGGATTGCTAATTACTTCAGCAAATTTTTGTTTTATATTTAAGTCTGGAGTATCGTTAGCTCTTTTACTTAAACTTATTAAGACTCTTAGTTTAAACGTATTTACAAGTTTTTGCCACTTACTAAGGTCATTATTATAATAAATATCACCTTCAATTACACTAACAGCACTGTTTATTAAAATTAATTGAGCTAATTCCGTATTTGCGACTTCTAAAAGCTCTAAACATTGTTTATAAATGTCTTTTTGAGAGTCGTATTTAGGAGTAAGATTTTCTAACCCTAAAACAGATTCAGACATTGGAGTGTCACCTACCTTTTGAGTTTGTATAACAAATAAATATGCTTTTAAAAATTTCGCAACAGCACTGTAAGCATTAATTGGCTCGTTATAAATACTAAGAGCCTGTTCTTCCATTTTAGTTACATTTTTTAAGATTTTATATGAATTCCCATTTGTTGTTGACCAGGCGTAATTATTTTGCCCCCCATAATAAGCATCATTAGATACTAAAAATTGATTTAAACGGGTCTTACCACTCCAAGATGCTCCTGTTTCGTTATAGATGTCGAAAAGCACCCCACTTAAAAGATATGAAGGTGGTATTAATTGGTCTTCGTTTGGTATATTCTGATTTAATTCTAAATCGTCATAATTCTGACAACCATTTAATCCAATTATTAATGGTAAAATTAATAATAATTTTGTGATATATTTTTTCATAATAAATTTCGATTTTTAAATTGTTATAACAATCAACATTAATGATTGTTTAATAATTTTATTAAAATAAGCTAAAAAGTCAGGTTTATATTTAATCCAAATCTACGTGTAGAAGGAGATTGTAAAATTGTTTTTTTGCTAGAACTTCTACTAGTTGAATTGTATCCACTTGGAAATTGATCTAGATCAAAATCTTTGGTTTCAGCAAAGTATAGTAAATTTCGACCTACAAGAGATACTGAAGCATTTTCAATAAAAGTGTTCTTTAAAAGCTCTTTTGGAAATGTATAACCAATAGTAAATTCTCTTAGTTTAAGAAAAGTTTTACTGTTTAAATAAGCTTCATCTACTCTAGCACCCCCTCCATAAACAGACTGAACGTATCCTTTTAATAAAGTTACCTTTTCGTTAGGTGCAAATGTAAGTTCTTTCATATTACTGATATTACCCGCTGCATCATAACTAGGTGTACCATTTGTAATAACAACTCCTTCTCCAACAAAAGCAGGTGTTGCAGCAACAGTTCCGTTTAATGTACTATCCCATTCTTTACGCCTAGCTTCACCGTAAGCTCCAGTGGTTAGATCTAATTGATTACCAGCATTTAAAGCATACGCATAGGCTTCGTTATAAATAACTCCTCCAACTCTACCATCAAATTGAAAGCTTAACGAAAGGTTTTTATATGAAAATTTATTATTTATACCGAACACAAAATCAGGATTGGTATGTCCTAAAAGTCTTTTATTGTTAGTTCCTCTTGGGGCTTTTAAAGGAACACCAGCAGAAGAGTGTATAATTTGTCGGTCTGAGCTACGAAGAAATTCATATCCATAATAACCATCTAATCTATCCCCAACATTAAAAACATGATCTGGACCTGGTAGATAAATGCTACTTATTCCATTATAAACATCTTTAAGTTTTTCTTTATATGTAGACCAATTTGCAGATACATCCCAATTAAAACCATCTGTATTTTTAATAACTGACCCAAAAAGAGAAACTTCCAAACCATTTTTTTGTGTTGTAACACCGTTTATAGTTTGTTCCTTAAAACCTGTAGATGAAGCAATTTCTAGAGGGAAAATTTGTGGACCATTAATCGATGTAAAATAAGTAACATCTAATCCTAATCTATTTCTTAAAAACTTCATGTCTAAACCTACTTCATACGAAGTTACAGAATAACTTTCAAGACTTCTGTTTGCTAGTGTATTAGAAAAACTTGCTGCTGGATCATTGGCATAACCATTAAATATGTTATAATTATTTTGGTTATTATAACTTGGCCCATCATAAGAAGTTGTTACTTCATTTACTTGACCGATTAGATTTGAAATTCCTAGACCAGTTACTCCTTTATAAGCAGAACCAATAGTTGAACTAGTTAAGCCTCCTTTTACGTTTGCATAAGAACCACGCAATTTCATAAATGAAATAGCTTCTGGTAAATCTATATAATCTGAAACAACAGTACTAAGAGAAATAGAAGGGTAAAAAATAGCTCTATTATCTTTTGGTAATGTAGAAAGCCAATCAACTCTTCCAGTTACACCAAGTGTAAGATAATTTTTATAACTAAAATCTGCCGTATAATAAGCACTTGCGACTTCCATTTCTGAACGAAAACTATACGCTTTTACTGGAAACCTTGTATTGCTAAACGAGTAAATACCAGGAACAATAAGATAATCTGTTGTTACAAAACTTGAATTATAACGAAAAGTTCTAAGACTTGCCCCAGCAATTGCAGACACGTTAAAATTATCACCAAAATCTTTATTAAAATTCAATAATAAATCTGAATTATTTTCAAAAAGAGTTCTTTTATCTTCACGATAATCTCCTGCTCTTAAATCGGGACCAGCTCCAGCAGCGTAAGGCTTATAACTAATTATTGAAAAAGGCACTTTTTCTGTCCTTAATTGATTCCAAGTGGTTACTTGAGTTCTAGCAGAAATATCAAAAAAATCATTAATCTTATAGCTTAATTTAGCATATCCATAAACATCTGTTTTTTGATGTTCTTTTAACCATTCATTTGATATAAAATAAGGGTTATTTGTTCTTCCATATTCAGCAAATTGTTGTTGTACACCTTCTACGCCAGCAATACCTCCGTAATAATCACGCATATCCCTAACATCCCAATGGCTAGAGCCATATACTTCAAAACTATACATGTATCCTTGTGGTCCAGAAGATGTTTCAGGAACGTTTGGAGAGTTTTGTATGTTAAGATTTAAGTTTCCTTCTATTTTTAAACGATCTGTAAAATTATATCCTGCAGAAATATTAAAATTCGTAATATTTAACTTAGTATTCGGTACCATTCCTTTTTGATAATTATTAGAAATAGACATACGTAAATCATGCTTTTCTCCACTTGCAGCAATCGATAAGCTATTGGTAGCGATAATACCCGTTTCCATAAAATTCTCCAAATTATTTACCCCTTTTGCTAACCAAGGCGTTCCTTGTCGAACCCCTGTTATTGGATCGACTGGGCTATCCCATTGCGGAATATTTTGTCCTTCAAATCGGGGACCCCAAACATTAGTTCTACGAAAGCTACCATCAGCATCATATGTATCATTACCAAAAGCATATTGATAATTATTACCTGCTCCGTATTCCGATTGTTTAGCTGGTTTAGCTAAATAACCTTCTTCAAACATTATGCTAGAATTATATTCAATAGAAAATTTTCTGTCATCTTTAGTCCCTTTTTTTGTAGTTACTAAAATTGCTCCATTTTGTCCTCTAAAACCATATAAAGCGGCAGCATTAGCTCCTTTTAAAACAGTATATGTTTCTATATCATCAGCACTAATGTTCCAAGAGTTAGAGTTTATAGGCACCCCATCTACTACATATAAAACACCAGGATTACCTCTTAAAACAACTTGTGGAGCCCCTAATAATTCAGTTGATACACCAACGGTTAAACCAGCAACTTTACCTGCTAGTGAATTAATCGGGTTTGCCTCTCTTGCTTTTGTTAATTCAGACCCTTTTACTTGTTGCGTAGAATAACCAATTTTTCTGGTTTCTTTTTTAACCCCCAAAGCTGTTATTATAATTTCTTCTAATTGGTTTTCATCGGGTACTAAAGAAATATTTAAAATAGTTCGATTACCAACTATTATTTCTTGAGTAACAAACCCAAGTGACTTGAATACTAGTATTGTGTTATTATCATTAATGTTAATACTATAATTTCCATCAAAGTCACTTGCAGAACCATAAGTTGTCCCTTTTATAAAAACAGCTACACCTGGTAGTTTATTTTTTTCATTATCGACAATCCTCCCTTTTAAAGTTCTTTCTTGCCCATAAGCTCTACCTATTGTTCCTATAAGAATAATTAGCAGCCCAAATATGGGAAGTAGTTTAGTTAATTTGTTAATTTTCATTTTAAAGTTTAGTTATATTATTTTTAAATAATGCTTTGTGGCGTCAAAGTTAATTTAAGGAATTTATATAAGTATAAGTAAAAAGTTATCTTTAGGTTACAGTAAAAAGTACTATTAAGACTAGTATGAATAAATAGTTAATTTCTACTTTACAACCTTTTTTTTATTTTTAGAAAGAATAACTTCGCCTTTTATTAAAAAAGAAAATGAAAAATGTAATTATTATTTTTAACTGTTACTGTGTTTAAAAACAAAGCAATAAATAGTCCAAAACCCAAATTAATTATAGATATTTTATTAGATCAAATGAGTTATGATTATTTAACTCTGTTTTATTATAAATATTTAGAAAATGGATTTAAAAGACTTTTAAATAATGAATTTTCATTAGAAAGCGCACATTATAATTACCCCAACTTCTACTGCTGTTGATCATTCTTCAATTTACCCAGATACAACACCTGTAAATAATGGTATAATTAATAATGATTGGTACTATAAGTATTTATTGTATAGATGGCGAAAATTATAGAACGATTGGTAATATGAAAAAAAAGTCTCCATATAGATTACTTACAACAACAGTAGCAGATCAATTACGATTAGCAAAAAACAAGAAAAATAAAACGATTGGAAAAGTACTTAAAGATCGTTCTACAATTTTAGCTGCATTCCATACAGCTAATCGTATATACTGGTTTGACGGTCGAGAAAATGGTACTTGGTTTACATCATCCTATTATACTGGTAAATCACCTCAATGTGTAAATTTTTTTAATTATTCTAAAATAATTGAAAACTATTTAAGTAAACCTTGGAAAACTTTATATGACATCAATACATATACAAGAAGTATTTCAGATGATAATGAATCTGAAAAACCTTTTAAAGGAGAAGAAATATCTGTTTTTCCAGATGTCATATCTAATCTGCGTAATCAAAATGATAATTTCAGTATTATTGCATCAACACCTTCAGTAAATTTATTTACAAATGATTTTGCTAAAGCTGCTATTATTGGTGAAAAATTAGCTACTCTTCCACCGATTAAAGGACATCAATTTGGTTTAGCATCAAAAAAAATTGAAGACACCTATTTACATTTAGATAAAGATTTAGCCGATTTATTTTCTTTTTTAGATAATCAAGTAGGTGAGGGTAATTATACTTTATTTTTAACTAACGATCATGGTGCTGTTCATGTGCCATACTATTTACAAACACTTAAAATACCTGCGGATTATTTTAATGAATATGGTTTTGAAACCTATTTAAATAATGTTTCTCAAAAACATTTTAATTCAAATGAATTGATTGAAAATGTTTTTAAATTTAATGTAAGTTTAAATCATAAAAAAATTGAAAGTTTAAAATTAGATGTTAACATTGTGTCTCGAAAACTTGCTAACGAAGCAATCAAATACAAAAGGATTTACAAAGCTGCTACTGCAAGAACCTTACAGACAACAACATTTACAAATAGAATTTTAAATACATTAAAAAACAGATATAGTCAAAAAATTTCTAGACATATTTTATTAATACGCAATTCATCTATAATAAGTAGAGGACATCACATGATTCTGGATACTGTTAAGATAAACATATTCCAATTATTTTTTACGGAAACGAAATTAAAAAAGGTAGTTCAAAAAAGAAATATGAAATTATTTATATAACTACAATAGTTTATAATTATTACAAATAGAATTCCCTAACGATAATACTAGTAGAATCGTCGAAAAAGTTTTAGAATAGCTTTAATATATAAATCCTAATTAAATTAACTACAATGAATCTTATATTTTTTAAAAACATTAAATCTGTAAAATTATACCTATTTACTATATCAATTATATTTATACAAAATTGTACAGATTATAAAAAAGAAGAAAAACCTACATATACATTAGCAGAAACAATTTATGTAGATCGTTTAGAGGATAATAGTTATTTATTAAAGTTACAGAAAAACACGTCTTATAAAATATTTATTGGAGACAATATTTCATCGATAGACTGGAATAAGTCCTATGATTTATCTCAAAATAACAACGAGTTAAAAATAGAAAACCCAAATAAAGGTAAACGGTTATATTTTGCTGCAGTTAATACAATTGATACACTTTATTTTTCTGAAAGAGAAATAGATATGGAAAATTCCGTAAATTTCAGAGATTTAGGAGGTATTGAAACTAAAGATGGAAAACATGTGAAATGGGGAATGATTTATCGTTCAGGAGAATTAGATAAACTTACAGAAGAAGATTTAGATTATATGAAAGAGTTAAAAATAAAAACTATTTGTGATCTTAGATCAAATATAGAAATTGAAGAAAAACCAGACATGTACCCCAAAGGAGTAAATTGGACTCATTTACCAATAGGTAATCTTGATAAAGGGAATACTAAAAAAATGTTTAAAAAGTTACGAGAAGCAGATCCACTAACTTTTAACGGAGAAAAGTTAATGGAAGATTTGTCTGGGGATTTTTTTATTTCTAGTAAAGATAAATTTAAAACTCTTTTTGACAACTTATTATCCGATAAAACACCTCTATTATTCCATTGTACTGCAGGAAAAGATAGAACAGGTTATTCTTCTGCTTTAATTTTATTTGCTTTAGGAGTTAATGAAAAAACAATTTTTGATGAGTACTTATTGTCAAATCATTTTAGGTACGATAGTAATGAAGATATGCTTAAAAAAGCAACTAAATTTTATGGTATAGATGAACGTATATTAAGACCATTAATGTCAGTAAAAGAATCATATTTACGAAAAGGTATTGAGAATATTAAATCCCAATACGGGTCTATGCAAAATTATTTAGAAAAAGGAATCGGTTTAGACTCAATTTCTCAAGTTAAATTGAAAGAAAAATTTTTGTACTAATAATTCTAAGTATCAATTTAGAAAGTACAAATACTTGATTAAAGACAAACTCCCTGCTCGACCAGAACAACTATAGGTATGCGATATTACCTAAATTAAACAGATAATGGTCATAATTATTTCGCAATTATTACAGATGCATATTCTAAGCAAATTATAGGCTATAAACTCGATAACAAATGGAAGACATCGCATTGTAAAGAAGCCCTTTAAAGAGCTATTAAAAACAGGAAATATCCTGATAAAAAACGTATACATCATTCCGACGGAGGTTTTCAGTGTTGCAATCCAAAATATACCGAATTTGCTGAACACATTAATAGAACTTTCCCTAAACTAACTATTTTAGATAGAAAAAAAGTTCAAATTATTTTATACAAAAGACCAAATTCGTAAAAAGATGGTAGCTCATTTTTATGAATTTAAATACTCTTTTATTGTAGATAGCATGTCTTTGGAAGTCTGTAAATTATCAAGAGCATCTCGAAGTAAAATATGAAGAGAATCAATTGAAAACAGTCCTAATAGAAGCTATTGCGCAAGTCAGTCTATACCATATTTTCGTTAATAAATACAAATGGAAGAACGAAGGTACAGCTATATTTACTGGAGATCCTATCCCTGAATTCAGGGATAGGAAAAATATACTGTTTTCAGGGATTGATAAGTACATTATTTAGCTATATGTTTACAACATCAAAAAGACATTTAGTTTGCATTTCTAATGCGACCCCTAAAAATTAAATGATTCAAAAACCCAAGCCTTTGCTTGGGTTTTTTGTTTCTTTGTAAAAAAATACAAATAGTGAATTATTTATCAGTAGAAAATATCTCTAAATCTTACGGAGAACGCATTTTGTTTGAAGACATTTCTTTCGGAATTAGCAAAGATCAAAAAGTTGCTTTCGTTGCAAAAAACGGAAGTGGAAAAACATCTATCTTAAACATTATTGCCGGTTTAGATGTTCCAGATTCTGGGCAAGTTGTAAGTAGGAAAGGAATTTCTATTGCTTACTTGGCTCAAAAGGATGACATCAATCCAGATTTAACTATTGAAGAAACCATTTTTGCTACTGATAATAAAATTCTTTCTATTGTAAATCAATATGAAAAAGCTTTAAAAAACCTTGATGATGGTGATGCTTATCAAGCTGCATTTGATTTAATGGACCAACATAATGCTTGGGATTTTGAAACACAATACAGACAAATTCTATCAAAATTAAAACTAGAAGATTTAACGTTAAAAGTTGGCTCACTTTCTGGTGGACAAAGAAAACGATTATCTTTAGCTATTGTTCTTATTAATAAACCAGATTTATTAATTTTAGATGAGCCTACAAATCATTTAGATTTAGAAATGATAGAATGGTTGGAAGCCTTTTTTGCAAAAGAAAAGATCACCTTGTTTATGGTAACGCATGATCGTTACTTTTTAGAACGTGTTTGTAATGAAATTTTAGAATTAGACGAAGGTAAAATCTATAAATACAAAGGAAACTATTCTTACTATTTACAAAATAAAGAAGAACGTTTAGCTTTAGAAGCAACCAACTTAGGAAAAGCTAAAAGTTTATTTAAGAAAGAACTAGAATGGATGCGTAAGCAACCAAAGGCTAGAACAACAAAATCGAAGTCTAGAACAGACGATTTTTATCAAATTAAAGAAAGTGCACATCAGCGTAGAAAAGATCATCAAGTTCAATTAGAAATTAATATGGAACGTTTAGGAAGTAAAATTCTTGAACTACATAAAGTATATAAATCTTTTGGTGATAAAAAAATTCTAGATGGCTTCGACTATATTTTTAAACGAGGCGAAAGAATTGGTATTATTGGTAAAAATGGTACAGGAAAATCTTCTTTCTTAAACATTATTACAGAAAAGGCTGAATTAGACAGTGGAAAAGTGACATTAGGTGAAACTGTAAAATTTGGCTATTATACACAAGCTGGAATTACTATAAAAGAAGGGCAAAAAGTAATTGAAGTTGTAAAAGAATTCGGAGAATTTATTCCGCTTTCTAAAGGAAGAAAAATATCTGCTTCACAATTACTAGAACGTTTTTTATTCGACAAGAAAAAGCAATATGATTTTGTTGAAAAACTTTCTGGAGGCGAACAAAAACGTTTGTATTTGTGTGCTGTTTTAATTCAGAACCCTAACTTTTTAATTTTAGATGAACCTACAAATGATCTAGATGTTGTTACTCTAAATGTCTTAGAAAACTTCTTATTAGACTACCCAGGAAACTTATTAGTGGTTTCTCACGACAGGTATTTTATGGACAAAATTGTAGATGCACTATTTGTATTTAGAGGCGAGGGGGTTGTTGAGAATTTTCCTGGAAATTATTCGGACTTTAGAGCATATGATGGTTCTGAAACCAAAGAACTTACAGAAAAATCTGTCGTTAAAACTACAGAAAAAAAGCCAGAGAAAAAAGCAACTAAAAATGCTTTAAGTTTTGATGAGAAAAGAGAATTTGGAGCTTTAGAGGGTGATATTGAAAGACTTCAAAAGAAAAAAGCAACCATAGAAACAGCTTTTTTAAATGTTGAAATTGCTGCTGATGATATTGCTGAAAAATCTGAAGAATTGCAAAAGACCATTCAAACTCTAGAACAAAAAGAAGAACGCTGGTTAGAACTCTCTATGAAACTAGAAGGGTAGCCCAATGCCACATAGAACTTCAATGAGAAACATACTGAGATTCACAGAGTACTCTAAATAAATTTTCTTTTGTAAGGTTTTTTCATTAACTAAATCTACAATGTTTAAAACCTTACAAGAAAATAACTAAACACTCACAATATCTGTTTCTTTTAACAACTCTTGATTATTGAACCTTAATAGAACCTGAGCAACTGCAATGGTATCTTTTTCGCAATATGCCACAATTCTTTGAAGGTTTTTTTCTTGGTAGTACACTTTTGCCACTTCACTCCCATCAATATCATCTTTGGGTGAAGGTATGCCTAAAATAGAAGTTAATAATTTTAAAGACGTATAGTGTTTATGGTCGCCAAACTTCCATAACTCTAATGTATCTAAATGTGGAACCTCCCAAGGCTTTTTCCCAAATAAGTTCAATTTCTTAGGTAATTCTATTTGGTGAATAATCATTCTTCTGGCTATAAAAGGGAAATCGAACTCTTTTCCGTTATGAGCACATAAAACATTATCTTTCTTAACAAAATGCTTATCTAATAAGTCTTTAAATTCGGTTAAGAGTTTGTGTTCATCATCACCAAAAAAAGAAGTTAAACGCAATTGCTTCCTGTTTTCAACGTCTACAAGATACCCAACAGAAATACAGATTATTTTTCCAAATTCTGCCCAAATACCGGCACGCTTATAAAACTCTTCTGCAGTAAACTCTTCTTTACGCTGGTATTGAGTTTTTTTTTGATATAGTTCTTGTGTTTCTTTAACTAAATTATTCCAATTTTCTTCTTGAGGAACTGTTTCAATATCTAGAAATAAGATATTATTTAATTTGATAGACAAATTCATAGCAATACATTTTTCTTTTTCTAGTTTAAAGATAGTGAAAAAAGAAAAGCTCCGAAATAAATTCGGAGCTTTTAAAATAAGAATAAATTAAGAATAAATTAAGAAACTTATCTAACTACTAATTTTCTGGTAGCAGTTCTTCCCTCTTCAGTAACTTTTAAAATATAAATTCCTGCATTCATAGCAGAAACATTAATGGTCGATTTAACACCAGTAAAACTAGTTGATAAAACTTTTTTTCCTAGTAAATTAAAAACATTTATCGTTTTTTCTGAATTTGAAGCAGAAGAAACAGTAAACTCATTATTTCTAATAGGGTTTGGATATGTTGTAAAACCCTCGATTGAATTATTTTCTACAGAAGCCGTAGCATTTTTCACAAATGATAAATCATCGAAATAAGTAGTTGAGGTTTTATAAGACCTTACTTCAAAATAAAACGCATTCACTCCTGCAGGCGCAGTAACCGTAACCTCATGTTTAGTCCACACGCCCCCATTATTATCTAAATACCCGTTTTCAGGTCCTCTTAAGACATCGGTTGTAGAATTTTCTGTATGGTAAACAGTTGTACTTCCATTTTTCCAAGCAGACCAAATTCTAGCATCTTCACCATCACCTGCAGTAACTTTGTACCAAAAACTAACGGTATAACTTTCTCCAGGAACAACACCTGCGATTGTTTGACCTAAATCTTTTGTTTTAGTAATACCGTCTCTGAAGGCTGAAAAAGAACCCGAATGCGCGTCTGTAGATTTTGTTATTTCCTCTGCTTTAGTCCAACTTGTTGGTGTAGCATCGTCATCCCAATTTTCTAAACCACCATTTAATAGCATCTCTTGTCCAAAAGACAAAGCTGTAATTAAAGTTAATAATAGTGTAAAAATGTAATTTTTTTTCATGTTTAATCTTTTTATTAGTTCATTTACAAAGATAGTATCTTTAGACTCTTATTTGTTACCAAACCGTTAACAATCTGTTTATCAGTAGATAAGTTTTCAAATATAATCTATAGTTAATTAAACGTTATCTATATAGCTATGTAAATTAAATGATTGTTAAGTAAGCCTGTAATAATATAATAATTACTATTTTTGATATCTACATTCTTATAAAACTATGAATAAAAGCGATATTAAAATCTTATTGGTTGATGATGAACCAGATATCTTAGAAATTGTTGGTTATAACCTTAAAAATGAGGGCTACCAGATATTTACAGCTACAAATGGTCAAGAAGCAATAAAATCTGCTAAAAAAAATATTCCACATTTAATTTTATTGGATATTATGATGCCAGAAATGGATGGTATTGAAGCTTGTGAAAAAATTAGGAAAATAACTTCTTTAGAAAATGTAGTTATTTCATTTTTAACAGCGAGAGGAGAAGATTATTCTCAAGTAGCTGGTTTTGAAGCTGGTGCAGATGATTATATTACAAAACCAATTAAACCAAAAGTTTTAATTAGCAAAGTAAAGTCTTTATTAAGAAGGTTAAAGTCTGAGCAAGAAAATGAAGAAACTTTTAAGATTGGAGATATTGTTATAGATCGAGAAGAATACGTTGTTTATAAAGCGGGCACAAGAATATCATTACCAAGAAAAGAGTTTGAACTATTTTCTTTATTAACTTCTAAACCAGGAAAAGTATTTAAAAGAGAAGTAATACTCGATACTGTCTGGGGAAATGAAGTTGTTGTTGGTGGTAGAACTATTGATGTTCATATTAGAAAGCTAAGAGAAAAAATTGGTGATGACCATTTTAAAACCGTAAAAGGTGTTGGTTATAAATTTGTATTATTAGAAGCAGATAAATAAATTTTCTTTTATGAAAATTAAAAAAACATACTCTTACGCACTTTGGTCTGCGACTTATTTAACTTTATTAACGATTGCTATTTCTACAATTGCTTATTTTTTTATTGTTAAACACTTAGAAATAACTAGCATAATAATTTCTATTATTGTGCTTTTTATTATTTCTTTTTTTATTATTCAATATAGAACAGAACATTTTATTTACAGAAGATTAAAGAAAATCTACGAAGATGTTTCTATCTTAGATGTAAACGATTTAAGAAAAGAGTCTGTAACAACAGATATCGACAAACTTTCTAAACGCATGCAAAAATATGTTGAGGGGAAGCGTTTAGAAATAAAAAGTTTAACTGAAAGAGA
Source organism: Polaribacter sp. ALD11 (assembly GCF_002831685.1). Taxonomy (NCBI): domain Bacteria; kingdom Pseudomonadati; phylum Bacteroidota; class Flavobacteriia; order Flavobacteriales; family Flavobacteriaceae; genus Polaribacter; species Polaribacter sp. ALD11. The sequence goes on from NZ_CP025119.1 coordinate 2,125,822, forward strand.
TTCTTTTAGGAGAGATTTTTTAGGAAATGTTGCACACGAATTAAAAACACCTCTTTTTACAGTTCAAGGATATATACTTACACTTCTTGAAGGCGCAATGGACGATAAGAATATTCGCTTAAAATACCTAGAACGAGCTAATAAAGGTGTTGAAAGATTGGTTGCTGTTACCAAAGATTTAGATATGATTGCTAAATTAGAAACAGATGGTTTAAAATTAAACATGGAGGTTTTTAATATCTTAGAGATCATTCAAAATGTTTTTGACCTGTTTGAAATGAAAGCAAAAAAAAGGAATATTATTCTAAAATTTGATAGAATATACGACTTTCCTGTTTTTGTTATTGGAGATATTGAAAAAACAGAACAAGTACTTATTAACCTTGTTGTAAACTCTATTAAATACGGAAAACCAAACGGAACAACCATAGTTGCAGCAGATAATTACAACGATAACAAATATGTAATTAGAGTAATAGACAATGGAGAAGGAATTAAACAACAATATTTATCTCGTTTATTTGAACGTTTCTATAGAGTAGACCAAAGTAGATCTAGAGAGCAAGGTGGTTCTGGCTTAGGGTTGTCTATTGTTAAACATATTGTAGAAGCCCATAACCAAACTGTTTTATTAAAAAGTACTTTTGGTGAAGGATCTGAATTTTCATTTACGATGGAAAAGGCCAAGTAAATTGATATCAAAATCCGTTTTTATTGATTTTAAACCTGTATAATTTTTAATCTCATTTAATTTTTCTAAAGTAAAATGTTCTATTTTAGAAAACGGAGCAATTTTCTTCTCCTGCAAATAACTTGCTAAATATTCTTGTTCCGACTGATTTTCT